>JAYRJH010000100.1:0-9145 GCA_041906415.1 Sphingomonas sp.
CGAGCGCGCTGGCGAAGCCGCTGATCGCGCTTTTCAGCGTCGAGACGTCCGAAATCTGCGTGGTCAGCGCATTCGATTTCGCCTGAAGCGCGGAAACCTTGCTGGCGAATTGCGCATTGACCAGCGAGGTAACCAGCGACGCGGTATCCACCCCCGATCCCGTGTTGAGCGAGCTGAGCAGCTGTTGCGCGGCGGAAGCGTTGACGCTCGCGGTGGTGGCCGCCGCGGTCGTTGCCGCGGAGGTCGTCGTGCTGCTGGTGCTGCTGGTCGTGGTCATGGCATCTCCTCAAACGGCCGGAGCGCGCGGTTCTTTAATTCACTGCTTCACGCCGTTTTCGTCGAACCGCGCGGTGGGCGGCACCTCGATCGCGGGCGGCGCGCGGCCGCCCATCGCGGCATTGAGGTTGAAGACGAAGGCCAGCACCGTCGCGATCGCGAGATAGAGATCGTCGCGGACCTCCTGCCCCTCGCGGCTGGTGTAATAGACGGCGCGGGCGAGTTGCGGATATTCGAGCACCGGCACCGCATAGTCCGCCGCCGTCTCGCGGATCGCCAGCGCGGTCGCGCCGCGACCCTTGGCCACCACCACCGGCACCTGATCCTGTCCGCGCTCGTAGCGCAGCGCGACCGCGAAATGCGTCGGGTTGGTGAGCACGACATGCGCCTCCGCCAGCGCCTTCTTCATCGAACGGGAGAGGATCGCGCGCTGCTTCGCGCGGATCTGGCCCTTCAGTTCCGGATTGCCTTCGCTTTCCTTATGCTCGTCTTTCACCTCCTGCTTCGTCATGCGCAGCTTTCGAAGGAGCTGCATGATCTGCACAGGCACGTCGACCATCGCGATCGCCACCAGCCCCAGCGCCATGACGATCAGGATATGCGTGAGCGTGCCGCCGAGCGAACCGACCGCCTCCTCCAGATTGGCGGAGGCCAGCCCGAACATCGAGCGCGAGGAGGTCCACAGCAGCCATGCGCCGATCACGCCCAGCAGGATCACCTTGAGCAGCGACTTGCCCAGTTCGATCCACCCGGTCGGGCCGAAGATGCGCTTGAGGCCGGACGCCGGATTGATCCGCGACGCCTTGGGCGCGAGCAATCCCGCATTGAACCCCAGCGACCCCAGCCCTGCCTGGCTTACGATGCCCGCCGCGACGGTGATCGCGAACAGGCTGCCCAGCGCCGGGGCAAGCTGCCATCCGGCCTCCACCAGCGGGCGCCATGGGTGGAAATCCTCCACATCGCCGCGATCGAAGCGGAACGACGCCGCCATCACCGCCTTCAACGCCTTGAGCAGCGAGGAGCCGAACATCGCCACCCATGCCACGCCCGCCAGCACCACCAGCGCGGTGGCGAAATCGCGGCTCCTGAGGATTTCGCCGTTCTTGCGGGCGTCCTTGCGCCTTTTGGCTGTCGGGGCTTCCGTCCGCTCGCCGAACTGCTCCTCGGCCATCAGCCAAGCACCAGGGATTGCGTGGCGGCGAGCGCCTCGCGGATCGTCACCTGCATGTAATCTCCCATCGCCGGGAAGGCGATGGCCAGCGCAACGATGCCGACGGCGAGGCTGGCGGGCAGCCCCACCGCGAACAGGTTGAGCGCGGGCGCGGAGCGCGAGAGCATCCCGACCACGATGTTGAGGCACAGCAACAGGAAACCGACCGGCAACGCCAGCAGCAGCCCGGCGAGGAAGGCATAGCCGCCGAACATCGCGATATCGCGCGCGCGGCCCGCCGCCATCCACGCCGCGCCCGGCGGCAGCGCGGTGTAGCTTTTCAGGATCATGTCCACGAGGATCAGGTGCCCATCCACCGACAGGAACAGCAGCGTCATCATCACGGACAGGAAGCGTCCGATCGCGGGCGAGGAGCGGCCAGAGTTCGGATCGACCATATTGGCGAAGCCCAGCCCCATCGATCCGCCGATCAATTCACCCGCCACCAGCGGCGCGGCAAAGGCGATCTGGAGCACGAAGCCGAGCGCCAGACCCACGAGAATCTCCGCCGCCACCGAAAGAAAGGTGGCGAGCGCGAATATCTCCGCCGGCGGCTGGATCGGGTGGCTCGCCAACACCAGCACGCCGATCGCGCCGGAAAGCGCGACGCGCACCTGAAGCGGCATCGAGACGTTGCCGAACACCGGGGCCGCGACGAACGTTGCGCCCACGCGCACCATCACGAATACGAGCGCCCAGAGCTGCGGCTCGATCGCGAGGCCGAAGCCGAGCATCGCGCTACTTCACCAGATCGGGGATGCGATCGAAGATGCTGACCGTGAAATCGCTCAGCAGCCCCATTATCATCGCGCCGAACACGAGGATCGACACCGCCACGACGATCAGCTTCGGGATGAAGCTCAAGGTCTGCTCGTTGATCGAGGTCGCGGCCTGGATCATGCCGACGATCAGGCCGGAGACAAGCGCCGGGATCAGGATCGGCGCCGCGGCCAGCGCCAGCACCCACATTGCCTGATTCGCGACGGTCAGGAAATAATCGGCGTCCACCATCACGCGCTCACGTCGCGAAGCTGTTGGCAAGGCTGCCCATCGTCAGCGCCCAGCCGTCGACCAGCACGAACAGCAGCAGCTTGAAGGGCAGCGATATGATCGTCGGCGACAGCATCATCATGCCGAGCGACATCAGCACCGTCGCCACCACCAGATCGATCACGATGAACGGCAGGAAGATCAGGAAGCCGATCTGGAACGCCGTCTTCAATTCGCTCGTCACGAAAGCAGGCAGCAGCACCGAGAAAGGCACGTCCTTCGGATTGGCGTAAGGCCCCGATTTCGCCATCTCGGCGAACATCGTCAGATCCTTCACCCGCGTCTGCTTCGTCATGAAGGCGTGGAGCGGCTCGCCCGCGGTGCGGATCATGTCCGTGCCCGCCAATTTTCCGGCGGCATAGGGCTGGATCGCGGTCGTGTTGATCTGGTTGATCGCGGGGGCCATCACGAAGAAGGACAAAAACAGCGACAAGCCGATCAGCACCTGGTTGGGCGGCGTCTGCTGCAGGCCCAGCGCCTGACGCAGCAGGGAGAGCACGATGATGATCCGCGTGAAGCTGGTCATCATCAGGATGATCCCCGGCAGGATCGTGAGCAGGCCCATGATGATGAGCACCTGCAACGACAGCGAGAGCGATCCGTTGCCGGTCTGGCCGGTCGAGGCCGCGCCGCGCGAAAGCTGGCCCAGCGCGCGATCCACCGCATCGCCCACGCCCGGCGCTGCCGGGGCGGCGGGCGCGGCCGGCGGCGTCACCGCCTGCGCGAAGGAGGGCATGGCGATCATCAGCGCCACCGCCAGCGCGGCGATCACGAGCAGAGCCCTGCCCCACGAAACCTTGCCGCGCGCCCGAATCACGGGCGGGCGGATCAGCGCGGGGCCGTGGCCGATGCGCGTAACGTTCATTGCGCGTCACCCCGCGCGATCGTCTTGTCCACCAGGGTCACGCCGCCGCGTCCGACCGAGACGAGCAGGCGCGAGCCTTCGAAATCCACCACCGCAAGCCGCACGCTAGGCGAGATCATCATCGTCTCGCGCACCGCGATCATCCGCGTCGGCGCCTTGCCGGGCAGGCGGCTCTCCAGCCGCCGCCAGAGATAGAGCGAGCCGATCATCAGGCCGCACACGAGCGGCAGCAGGATCACCAGCTTCAGCACATAGGCCCACATCATCGCCGGTCAGCCGCGCTTCTCGGGGTTGACCAGCTCGGTCATCCGCACGCCGAAACGATCGCCGACCGTCACCACCTCGCCACGCCCGATCAGCGTGCCGTTGACGAACACGTCGAGCAGTTCGTTGGCCTGCCGGTCCAGCTCGATCACGCTCGATTCGCCGAGCGCGAGCAGTTCGCGCAGCGTGAGCTGGGTCGATCCGATCTCGACCGTCAGCTTGACGTCGACATCCTGAAGCAACCGGAAATTGGCCGCCACCGCGCCAGAGGCGTCGGGGTCGACCGGAAAGGCGCCGGTCATGTCGTTCATGCGAAGGTTCCTTCAAGCGATGCGAGTTTGGTGAGGCGGATGGCGGCCTGGCCGTTCGAGGTGCCGACCGTGCCCGTGCCGAGCCGGTCGTTGCCGACCATCACCGGCACGTCGTTGGTGAAATGGATCGGGATCACGTCCCCCGGCTTCAGCTCCATCAGCTTCGCCAGGCTGATGACCGGTTCCGCGAGCACGGAGCGGACGGGGAAGCGCACCTCCATCGCCGCGCGCGTGAGGGCCGCGGACCATTGCGCATCCTCTTCCACCGCCTTGGCCACCACCTTGCCGGTGAGCGCGGTGCCGTGCGGCTTCAGCGCCGAGACGGGATAGACGAGATCGAGGAACACCGGACGGGCATGGCCGCGCGCGATGCCGAGGCGCGTGACGATCATCGCATCGTCGCCCTCGATGCTGAGCATCGCGGCATTGGCCTCGCACCGCCCCACCGTGAAATGGACGCGCGCCAGCGGCTCCCATGCGGATGCCAGCGGAGCGGCGATCATCTCGCCGAGCCGCGTCACCATCGCTTCGGCGGCCGGAGAGAATTCATGCGGCAGGTCGCCCGCCACATGGCCGCTGCCGCCGAAGAACAGATCCATCAGCTCCAGCACGAAACGCCCGTCGAGCACGCACAGGGCGGCGCGGTCGTCCATGCCGAGCGGCAACCAGGCGGTGAGCGTGTCGGGGCGCTCGGCGCGATAATCGGCGAAGCGCTGGACGATCAGCGGCTCCGCCCAGGTCCGCATCTCCTGCCGCAGCACCGGCTCGAACACGCCGCGCAGGCTCCGCGCGAGGCGCGCGGAGAGATGCTGCAACGTGTGCAGATCCCCGAACGGGTTGAGCTTCGCCTGCCCGAGGCCGCCCGGCTGGACGGCCTCGGCACGGGCGCGCTCGCGACGTTCGGCGTCAGAAGGTGAAGCGGCGTTAACCATGCCCGTTCACTGAACAACGAAATTGGTAAAGTAGACGTTACCGACGCCGCCGAATCCTTCCTTTTCCTTAAGAACCTTGTTGATCGCCGCCGTCAGCCGCTTCGCCAGCGCCTGCTTGCCGTCCGAGGTGAACACCTGATCCTCGCTGGTGTCCCCCAGGGTCATCAGGATGGCGGAGCGCACGGCGATATCGTTGGTCTTGATATTGCGGATGACAGTATCGTCATAAGGCGTGGAGACGGCGATGCCGACCTGAAGGAAATGCACCGAATCCTGAAGGTTGGCGGTGAAATCCTTCTCCATCGCGTAATAATTGGAGGCATACCGGTCCCCGCCCTCGCCCGGAGGGGTTGGCATGCCGTGATCCTCGGCCGGCTTGGCCTCCCCGCCTTCGCCATGGCCCTCGCCACCGCCCTCCTTGCCGTCGCCTGGGCGCTTCTGCTCGCTTTTGGGGACGAGGCGCGGGCCGGTCGCCTCCTTCTTCGCCCCCTTCCCGCCGATCAGGCCGGAGCCCGCGGCATACAGCCCCGCGCCCACGCCCCCCCCGATCAGCACCAGCATGATGATCTTCGGCAGCTTGCTCTTCTTCTTCGCCGGTTCTTCGGGCTTGGTTTCGGTGTTGCTCATTTCGGTTTCCTTGGATGTCAGGCGATGCGGTCATCGGCCGCGAAGGTTTCGTCTTCCTGCGCCGTCACGGGCGCGGGCGCGGCGGGAATGAGGGCTGCGCGCTGCTGCTGTTGCTGCTGCGAGGGCAGATGTCCGGTCATGTCGCTCGCGCCGCCGGTGACGGCGGAGAGCTTCAGCCCCCGGGCTTCCGCCAGTTCCACAAGGCGCGGCTGGGCATCGGCGAGGATCTGCCGGGTCTCCGGCTGGTGCGCGTCGAGGCGAACGGAGACGCTCTCGCCCTCGCGCCTGAGCGACACATCGATCTTGCCAAGCGCGTCGGGGATCAGGCGGATCGTTGCGTCATTGGCATTGGCGGCGTCGCGCAGCGTGTCGATCCGCTGGATCATCCGCTGCGGCCAGTCATCCTGCTTCATGTCGAGCGTCGACTGATGCGGATCGGCCACGGCGACAACTGCGTGGATCGTCGGATCGGTGCCGACAGGCAGCACCGCCGGCAAGGACTGGGGCGCGGCGGCGGAGGGTCGATCCTCACCCGTGCCCGCGCGCTGGATCGCAGCGGCGAAGACCTGCGCGGCCGGCGCGATCCGCGCCACCTGCGTCTCCTCCGCCACGCGCGGCGCGGGAACGGCGGCAGGCGACGCAACCGGGGCAATCCCGACGCCGCGCACAGGCTGGCACTGCGGCGCAGCCATGGGCTGCCGGCTGACCGATGACGCGGCGTCGGGCACCGCCGGGAGCGGCTGCTGCTCCACGGCGGCGGCGTTGCGGATTGGGGAACCAGGCCTTCCGGCGATGCCGGTTGCGGCGGGCTGGATTGCCGTGCCGCCGGATTTGTCCACAACGCCGCCGCGAGCCAGGCGAGCGCGTCGGCCTGATCGGCGCCCACCGGCAAATCCTTGCCGGACGCGGCATCCTCTTGCCAGGCGGGCGCCTCATCGTCGGCCTTGCCCTTCACCGGAGCAAGCAGCGCCGGGAACAGCGCGGCCAATGGCGAAACGCCGGGAGCCACCACAGGATTCGCGGCTTTCTGGACGGCTGGCGATAGGTTCGAAACGGCTGTCATCGGCCCCCCTGTGCGTCGGTTTCCTGTTCCCGACACGGCTATTAGCAAGGATCGTGCCGAATCTTCCTTGCGGGCGGCGCATCGCGCAGGGCGCGGATCTCTCGCGCCGCCTTTTCCGTGAGCTCGCGCTGGATCAGCTTCTCCACGGCGCTCTGGTCACGCCTTGCGGCGCGGGCGGCCTCGGCGGCGCGCGCGGCTTCTTCTCCGGCGGTGCGGACACGATCGGCCGCGGTTTCGGCGGAGCGATGCAGCCGCTCGCGATAATGCGCCGCCGCCGCCAGCGAGAAGCCACCCGCGCGATCCTCCACCGGGGCCACGGCTGTCGCCAGCTGCGCGATGCGGGAGGAAAGCGCGTTTTCCTGCTCATGAACCCCCCGCGCGCGCGCCTCCTCCGCACGCGCCAGCCCAAGCTGGAGCGTACGGACGCGCAAGACCCTCGCGAGCTTCCTGGGATCACCCATCGCCGAACACGCCGGTCAGCTCCGCCACGGCATCCTCCAGCGAAACGACCGCATCGGCATCCTGCCGCACATATTCCATCACCGCCGGGTGATAGGCGATCGCCGCGTCGATCTCGGGATCCGAACCGCTGCGATAGGCACCCATCAGCACCAGATCGCGATTCTCCTCATAGGTGGCGAGATGGCGGCGCAGCACGCGCGCGGCATGGAGATGCGGCGCGGCGGCGATATCGGTCATCACGCGGCTCACCGATTTGGACACGTCGATCGCGGGATATACGGCCCGCTCGGCGAGCTGGCGGCTCAGCACGATATGCCCGTCGAGGATCGACCGCGCCGAATCGACCACCGGATCGTTGCCGTCGTCGCCGTCGGCCAGCACGGTGTAGATGGCCGTGATCGACCCGCCGGAGGTGACGTCCGTTCCCGCCCGCTCGATCAGATTGGGCAGCATCGCGACCGCCGACGGCGGATAGCCGCGCGCGGAGGCGGGCTCGCCCAGCGCCAGCCCGATCTCGCGCCCGGCGTGCGCCACGCGGGTGAGCGAATCCATGATGAGCAATACGTCCTTGCCCTCCGCGCGGAAGGCTTCGGCGATGGCGGTGGCGCGCAGCGCGCCGCGGATGCGCAGCACCGGCGAATGGTTGGCGGGCACCGCGACGACCACGCTCTTCGCGCGCGCCACGCCCGCCACCTTGGTTTCCAGGAAATCCGCCACCTCGCGGCTGCGCTCGCCGATCAGGCCGATGACGATCACGTCGGCCCTGGCCGCGCGCACCATCATGCCGAGCAGCACCGACTTGCCGACGCCCGATCCCGCCATGATGCCGACGCGCTGGCCCTTGCCGATCGTGAGCAAACCGTTGATCGCGCGCACGCCCACGTCGAGCGGCTGCAGCACGCGCCCGCGATCGAGCGGAGAATAGGCCTTGCCCGCGAGCGGCCACGAACCTGCTCCCCGGATCGCGCCCAGCCCATCGATCGGGCGGCCGGCGCCGTCGACCACGCGACCGAGCAGCGCCGCCCCCACCTCCGCCTCGCCCGGCGGGCCGATCGGACGGACCGGGGCGTGCGGCAGCAGCGCAGCCGCGCCGCCGAGATTCATCAAAAGGGTGCGGCCGTTGCGGAAGCCGATCACTTCCGCCTCCACGCCCGCCGTTTTCTCCCCGACCTGGCAGACGGTGCCGACCGGCAGGTTCAGCCCGATCGCTTCCATCAGCAGGCCGTCGAACGAGGCGAGGCGGCCCGAAACCTTCGGCGCGGGGCGGAAATCGTTGCCCAGCGCATCGAGATAATCGGCGGTGAAGCGGTTGAGCATCAGCGCCCGTCGCCGCCGGGAAGCGCCACCTTGTCCAGCGCCTGGGCAAGCTGCTCCAGCCACAGGGCCGGCCCATCCTCCACGATGGTGGAAGCGGCCTCCATGATGAAGCTGCCGCGCGCCACATTGGCGTCGCCGACCGGGAAGACGGTGGCGGGCAGATGCCCTTCGAGCAGCGGCACATCGGCGGGATTGACGCGCAGGATCGCGCTTTCCGCAGCATCGGCAAGCAATTCGGTCGCAGCCGTCGCCCGTGCGGAGAGCAAGGCGGCGGACACGCCCGCCTCGCCCACCAATTGCGTCACGAGGTGCATCACCGTCTGGCGCAGATGCTTCGCCAGCTTCTCGCGGTCGATCCGCGCGTCGGCGCGCAGCGCCTCCACCAGCCGGGCGAGCATCGCGCGATCGCGCTCGGCCGCATCGGCCTGCTGCGCGCGGGCGGCGGCGAAGCCGGCGTCATAACCGGTCTGCCGCGCCTCCTCCACGGGATCGATGAACGGCGACGGCTCCGCATCGGCGTCGAGCGGGTTCCAGCCCTCGACGGGATCGGCATCGCGATCGGCGGGGGCATATCCGCGCGGCCGGGCGGAGCCGGCCTCGGCCGGAGGCTGGTCGCCGAACGCCTCCTTCAATCGCGCGATCAGGTCGGCTGGCGCGAAACCGGCGGGCTGCGCGGCCATCGCGCGTTGCAGCCGGCCCACCGAATCGGTGTGCCGCGCGGAAAAGCCCGCGACGAATTCCGGCGAAGGGGCGACCATGGCGGCGTCA
>JAYRJH010000101.1:0-9118 GCA_041906415.1 Sphingomonas sp.
CCGCGCGCCGGCCGGGCCGCCTTCATCGCCGGGGTTTCGGCCGCCGATGGGATGTAGATGCCCGAACGCGCCTCCAGCAATTGCCGCACGGTTGCGGCGCGCTCCACGGGGGTGAGCGGCTGGTAATCGTCGATCCCGATCGAAACGAGCGTCCGGTCGAGATCGATACCCGCCATGCCATAGAGCGCGCTGAGAAAGGATTTGCGGATCGAGGCGATGCGCAGCGGCAGCGCCACCTCTCCATCGGACACGATCGTCCGCCCGCCGCTCAGCACCATCACCGCGCGGACGCCCAGCGCGCGCGCCTGCGCCCTGAAGGCGGCGAGGCCATCGTCTGACCAGCGCGGGTCGGCCGACGCCGCCAGCGCCGGCCCGCTCACCCCCAGCGCCGCGGCCCCGCCCAGCACGACGCGCCTGCTGATCGCCGATCCTTCCGCCCCCATATCGTTCCCCCTGTTCGATTCGTCCTGTTATCTGAACGGGATCACGGAGGAATGGCAATGGCGGACGCGTCTTCGCATGGCCTTTGCCGGACGGCAGGTCTATAAAGCGCCCGCGATGCAACCGTCCTTCCTCTCCCCGCCGTCCAGCCGCATCCTGCGGGCGACCCTGGTCGCCGGCACGCTCGATATCCTCGCGGCGACCGGGCTGACCCTCTATTACGGCAAGCGCACCGTCAGCGAGATGCTGGCCTATGTCGCGTCCGGGCCGATACCGGGGGTGCCGGTGCGCGGGCTTCCGGTCGCGCTGCTGGGGCTGGCGGTCCATTATGCGCTGATGGCGGTCATGGCGGCCGCCTATGTCTTCGCGGCTGACCGCTATGCGTGGCTGCGGCGGCGGCCCGTGGCGGCCGGCGTGGGCTATGGCCTGCTCACCTTCGTGGTGATGAACCTGATCGTCGTGCCGCTGCGCTTCGGCGCGATGCCGACGTCCCCGGCGGTGGCGACGCAATTGTTCTGCCATATCGTGCTGGTCGGGCTGCCGATCGCCTTTATCGCGCGAAAGTGAGCGATAGCCGCATCGCCACGCTGGATGCGGTGCGCGGCGTTGCGGTGATGGGCATATTGCTGCTCAACATCGTCGCTTTCGCGCTGCCTTCCTATGCCTATGTCGATCCGCATTTCGCGGGCGGCGCGGATGGCGCGAACCTGTGGGCGTGGGGCATCGCGTTCGTGCTGGCGGACGGCAAGATGCGCGGGCTGTTCACCATGCTGTTCGGGGCATCGACCGTGCTGGTCGCCGAACGCGCGCTCGCCGCCGGGAGAAGCCCCGCCCACATCCACTATGCGCGAATGGCGAGCCTGTTCGTGCTTGGGCTGGGCCATGCGTGGCTGATCTGGGCCGGGGACATATTGACGCTCTACGCGGTGTGCGGCGCGCTGGCCTTCGCGGTGTGGCGCTGGCCCGCGCGGATGGTGGCGGGCGCGGGCGCGATGCTGCTGTTGTGGCAGCTTGCGATGGGCATCCTGGCCTATACCGACACCCGCCGCTACGAGGCGATCGCCGCCGCGCCGGGCGCGCGGGCGGCGGTGCGCGAGCAATGGGAGAGCTATCGTACCGCCCTGCTGCCGCCGCATCCTTCGCCGGAGGAGGAGATCGCCGCCTATCGCGGCGACTGGCGGAGCGTGTCGCGCATCAGGGCAGCGGACGCGCTTTATGTCGAGACGCGCGTGATGCCCGGGATGCTGGCCGAGACGATCGGGCTGATGCTGATCGGCATGGCGCTGTTCCGCAGCGGCTTCCTCTCCGGCACGTGGGCGCGGCGCGATTACTGGCGTGTCGCCATCGCGGGCCATGCGCTGACCATCCCGCCTTATATCGCGATCGCCCTGTGGATGCGGACCGCCCATTTCGACCCGATCGTGCTGCTGCTGACGGAACCGCTTCACCTCGTGCTGCTCCGACCCGTTCTGGCGGTGGCGCAGGCGGCGCTGGTGGTGCTATTCGTGACTTCCGGCCGCGCGCGCTGGCCGGGCGGATGGCCTTCAGCAATTATCTGGGCACCAGCATCGTCTGCACCCTGATCTTCTACGGCTATGGCCTTGGCCTGTTCGGACGGCTGGAGCGGTGGCAGCTTTATCCGGTCGTGCTCGGCATATGGGGGCTGATCCTGCTCTGGTCGAAACCGTGGCTGGCCCGATTCGCTTATGGCCCGTGCGAATGGCTGTGGCGCAGCATTGCGCGCGCACGGCCGCAAAGGATGCGACGAACCGTTTGATCCCGACTTGCGAATGAGGCGCAAAAGCTCTTGCGAGCGCATCGCAATAACCTTAGATCAATTGCGAGCGAGGGAGAGTCGCATGGTCGTCTGCGTTTGCAATGCCATCCGTGAGTGCGAAGTTCGGGAAGCGGCGCGTGCCGGCTCCAAAACCACCTGCCAGGCCTATCGCTCCTTGGGCCGCCAGCCGAAATGCGGCCAGTGCGTAACGTTCGCGCGATCCATTATCGATCAAGAACGCGCTGCTGCATAACAGTCGCATCTGAAGAAACCCTAGGAATTCCGCCATTTTTTCGGTTGCCGCAGCCCCTGCCCGCGCGGTAGAATCCGGCCATCAACCGGAGAATTGAAAACATGAAGGGCGACGCGCGCGTCATCGAATTGCTCAACGAGACGCTGAAGAACGAGCTGACCGCGATCAATCAATATTGGTTGCACCACCGCATGCTCGATCATTGGGGCGTGAAGAAGCTCGCCGAGTTCGAGCGGCACGAATCGATCGACGAGATGAAGCATGCCGACTGGCTGTCGGAGCGCATCCTGTTCCTCGACGGGCTTCCCAATTTCCAGCTCCTCGGCCGGCTGCGCATCGGCGAGACGGTGGAAGAGGTGCTGAAGGCCGATCTCGCGCTGGAGATAGAGGCGGTCGCCCAGTTGAAGGGCGCGATCGCTTATTGCGAGGAAGTGAAGGATTACGTCAGCCGCGACCTGTTCACCAAGATCCTCGAAAGCGAGGAGGAGCATGTGGACACGCTGGAACGCCAGTTCGACATGATCGAGCGGATGGGCCTTCAGAACTACATCCAGCTCAACGCCAAGAGCGAGCAGGACTGAGGCGTCGGCCGTCATTCCCGCCCGCGCGGGAATGACGCCGGAGGCGCGCGCGCCGCGCCTTCACGCGGGCCGCCGCCCGAAGCCCGTCGTCGGGCGGCGCCGGGCGAGCGGGCTGGCTTCCCGCTCCAGCAGGGCCAGGGTCTGCTCCAGCAGCGGACGGAGCCGCACGATCTCCTCGATCAGGGTATCGGGCGTATCATGGGTCTCGACGCAGAAGCGCGCGGCCATCTCGATCGATTCGGCCAGGGCCGCCAGCGGCTCGGCGCCGAACTGGAGCGATTCGCCCTTCAGCCGATGCGCGGGCACGACCATGTCCACCGCATTGCGCGCCTGCGCCGCCTTTTCGATCGCGGCGACCGCCTTCACGCCATCTTCGTGGAAATAGCCCAATATACGGATGAAGCCCGCGCCAAGCTCTGCCCGAGCGCGCGCATAGACGTTCCAGTCGACCAAGGTAGAGCCTTCGAACGACACCCTTGTCCCCCATGCGCGTGTCCGAAGGCGCTGCCCTAGCCGATAAATGGTAAACGGGAGGTAAGGAGGCGTCTCAATCCTTCGGCCCGAACGGGTTGCGCGGGGCGCGCAGCGTAAGGCGCACCGGCACCGCGCCGAAACCGAGATCGCGGCGCATGGAGTTCATCAGATAGCGTTCGTAGCTCGCCGGAAGCTGATCGACCCGCGTGCCGAAGATCACGAAGCTCGGCGGGCGCGCCTTTACCTGCGTCACGTAGCGCATCTTGATGCGCTTGCCGCCGGGGGCGGGCGGCGGATTGGCCTCCACCGCGCGCTCGAACCAGCGGTTCAGCTCGCCGGTCGGCACGCGGCGGGACCATGCGGCGCGCGTTTCGAACGCAGCAGCGAGGAGCTGGTCGATCCCCTTGCCCGTCACCGCCGACACGGTGAGCAGGGGCACGCCCTTCACCTGGCTCAACCCGTCCTCCAGCGCCTTGCGCACGCCGTTGAACAGCGAGGAGGGGTCGGCCGCCACATCCCATTTGTTGAGCGCGATGATGAGCGCGCGGCCTTCGGACAGCACCTTGTCCGCGATGCGCAGGTCCTGCGCCTCCAGCCCGAGCGTCGCATCGAGCAGCAGCACGACCACCTCGGCGAAATCGACCGCGTGGAGCGCATCGGCGACGGAGAGCTTCTCCAGCTTGTCCTGCACCTTGGCGCGCTTGCGCATCCCGGCGGTGTCGATCAGCCGCACCTCGCGCGGGCCGTCGGGGCCGTTCCACGTCCAGTCGATCGCGATCGAATCGCGCGTGATGCCGGCTTCAGGGCCGGTTATCATGCGATCCTCGCCCAGCATCCGGTTGACGAGCGTGGACTTGCCCGCATTGGGCCGCCCAACGATCGCAAGCTTCAGCGGCGCATCGGGGCGCTCGGCATCCTCGTCGTCCTCCGCCGCATCCACCTCCTCGCGATCGAGATAGGGGAGCAGGGCCTCGAACAGATCGGCCACGCCCTCGCCATGCTCAGCCGAAAGCTGCACCGGATCGCCGAAGCCGAGCGCGAGCGATTCGAGCACGCCCTGCTCGCCCGCGCGGCCTTCCACCTTGTTGGCGACCAGCACGATCGGCGTGGTCGATTCGCGCAGCCAGCGCGCGATTTCCTCGTCCAGCGGCACGATGCCCGCGCGCGCGTCGATCAGGAACAGGGCGACATCCGCCGTCTTGACCGCAGCTTCCGTCTGCCGGCGCATCCGGCCGGGGAGAGTGTTGGGGTCTTCGTCCTCATAGCCGGCGGTATCGACCACGCGGAAATCGAGGCCGAGCAGATGCGCGTCCCCCTCCCGCCGATCGCGCGTGACGCCGGGCCGGTCGTCGACCAGCGCCAGCTTCTTGCCGACGAGGCGGTTGAACAGGGTCGATTTGCCGACGTTCGGTCGGCCGACGATCGCTACGATGGGAAGCGGCATCACGGCCCAATAGCCGCAACGCGCGCGTCAGTCACCTGATGATGCGGCTCGGCACCGCCCATCCTCACCGGTAGGCGGTGACATGGCCCTTCTGATCCAGCACGTAGAGCGTCGAATTGGCCACGACCGGCGGCAGGCCGATCTCCTGCCCGTGCTTGATCGTGGAAACGATCTTGCCGTCCGCCGGCGAAACGCCGACGATCTCGCCGCGCGTGTTGGTCAGCCACAACTTGCCGCCCGCCAGCACCGGCCCGAACCAGACATAGGCGCCCGATTTCTTCTTCGGGTTCTTGTAGCCGCGCATCTGCGTGATCCAGCGCACCTTGCCGTTGGCGCGCGACAGGCAGATCAGCCGAGCGTCATCGGTGACGACGAACAGCCATTCGCCCGCCAGCCACGGCGTGGAGGTGCCGGCGAGATTCTGCTCCCACAGGCGCTGGCCGGTGGAAATCTCCAGCGCGACCATGCGCCCGCCCTGCCCCACGGCGTAGACGCGGCCGTCCGCGATCACCGGATCGGCGTCCACGTCGGCAAGGCTTGAGACGGAGGTGGAAATGGAGGTGCGAGACAGCGCATCCTGCCACAAGGTGCGCCCGTTCTCGTAGCGATAGGCGCTCAATTCGCCGGAGGAGAAGCCCGCGATCACCGTGCCCGACGCCGCGGCGGGAGCGGCCACGCCGAACACGCCCTGCGTCTCAAGGCTGCCCGATTCGGCCCACTGGACCTTCCCGTCCGCCTCGCCCAGCGCATAGAGCTGGTTGTCCTGGCTCAGCACATAGACCTGGCCATTGGCGACGGTCGGCGCGCCGCGCAACGGGGCGCCGGGCTTGGCGCGCCACGTAACCTTGCCGTCGGCGGCGTTCATCGCCACCACTTCGCCCAGGCCGTCGGTGGCATAGACCTTGCCATCGTCGAAGCTCACGCCGCCGCCGAAGCGCGCCGCGCGATTCTTCTTGCCGGTGGCGAGCGGCGTTTCCCACAAGCGCGCGCCGGTGTCCGCGCGGAAGGCATGGACCACCGCATCCACATCCACCGCGAACAATTTGCCGTCGGCCACCACCGGCGCGGCGCCGAGCCGCTGGCGATTCGATCCGCCGTCGATCCGCACGCTCCACGCGCGCGTAGGATTGTCGGCGAGCGCGAGGCTGCCCATGTTCTTCGCCGGATTGCCGCCGGGCTGCGCCCATGCGTCGTTCGCTTCCGCCGGCGGCACCGTGACCGCGACACCAGCCATCGACGGATCCACCGCCGCGCCGTTTTCGGAAACGAGGATCGGGATGCGCTCGCCGAGCGTCGGGGTCTTCTTCGGCCCATGGCCCTTGAAGATGCCGCAACCGCCAAGCCCGATGAGCGCGGCGACCACCAGCGGCGTGGCCAGAACCTTCTTCATTGCTGCTTGGCCTTCCCGTTGTCGCCGGCCCCGTTGTCGCCGCCTTTGTCCGCGCCCAATACCGCGCTCATCTGAACCGCGCGTTGACGGAGCGACTGGGGCGCCTGCGCCGATGCGGCGATCTGCCCGAAAAGCTGCGTCGCGAGATCGCGCCGCCCCTGCTTCATATAGGCCAGCGCCACCAGCTCGCCCGCGCTGCCGAAATAGGGATTTCCGGTCGTCGCCAGCCCGCGCAGGCGGCTCACCACCACATCGGGCTTCAGCGTGTCAAACTCCGCATTGGTCTGGCGAATCAGCGCGAGATCGCGAAACGGCTTGCCCATCGACGGATCGCCCGCCACCCGCGCGAACAATTGCGCCGCGCCCTTCAGGTCGTTCTTCTGGAGCGCGATATCGGCCTGCGTGAACAGCGCCGCGGCGCGATAGCCGTCCGATTTCGACCGGGCGAGATCGGCGAGCGCCTTGGCCGAAGCCTCCGGCTTGCCCGCGCCGAGATTGTCGAACGCGACCTCCGCGGCCTTGGTCTGGCGGCTCTGCCAGATCAGCAGGCCGGCGAATGCCGCCAGCCCGACGACCACCGCCGCGACCAGCCAGCGGCCGTAGCGCCGCCAGAAATCGAGCGCCTGATCGCGGCGCAGTTCGTCATCGACTTCGCGCAGGAAGGCTTCGTTGCTTTGCGGCGTCAGGGCCAAGGTGAACTCCGGCAGAAAGAAAAGCGCGCCTGTTTAGCGACGCGGCTCGTGAAACGGAAGAAGCGGCGCGCTATTTCGGCTGATAGGTCTGCTCGGCGCCCGGGAAGGCGCGCGCGCGCACCTCCGCCGCATAGGTTTCCGCGCGTTCGGAGATATAGCCCGCCATGTCGCCGTAACGCTTCACGAAGCGCGGGGTGCGCTCGAACATGCCGAGCATGTCTTCCGCCACCAGCACCTGTCCGTCGCATTGCGCCGACGCGCCGATGCCGATCGTGGGGCAATCGACCGTGCGGGTCAGTTCGATCGCGATCGGCTCGATCACCCCCTCCACCACCATCGAGAATGCGCCGGCGCGCGCGATCGCCTGCCCATCGTCGATGATCTTCGCGGCTTCTTCCTGCGAGCGGCCGCGCGCGCCATAGCCGCCCAGCATGTTCACCGCCTGCGGCGTGAGACCGATATGGCCCATCACGGGAATCCCGCGCTCGACGAGGAATTGCACGGTGGCGGCCATCGCCACCCCGCCTTCCAGCTTCACGGCGGCCGCGCCCGTCTGCTTCAGCAGCCACGAGGCGCTTTCGAACGCCTTCTCGGGCGTGGCTTCATAGCTGCCGAACGGCATGTCGATGATGACCATCGCGTGATAGCTGCCGCGCACCACCGCCGCGCCGTGCGCCGCCATCATCTCCAGCGTGACAGGCACGGTGGATGGCAGGCCGTAGATCACCTGCCCCAGGCTGTCGCCCACCAGCAGCATGTCGCAATGCGGATCGAACAATTGCGCGGTCCGCACGGTATAAGCGGTGAGCATCACCAGCGGCTCGCCCCCCTTGCGCTTGCGGACGGCAGGAACGGTGACGCGCTTCATCGGCGCGGACACAGGGGTCGCGCGGCTGGTGGAGCTGTCGATCGTGAAGGTCGTGGACATGGCGGGGGGCTTACCCCCTAGCCCGCGCTTAGGCCAGCGTCTGATATTGCGCGGGATCGAAGCCGGCCAGCAGCACCTCTCCCTTCACCGCGACCGGGCGGCGGATCGCGGAAGGATTGGCGAGCATCAGCGCGATCGCCTTTTCCGCATCGAGATTCGCCTTCGCCTCCTCCGGCAGCTTGCGGAAGGTGGTGCCGGAACGGTTGAGCAATTTCTCCCACCCCAGCCGCGCGACCCAATCGCGCAACGCAGCCTCATCGACGCCGGCCTTCTTGTAATCGTGGAAATCGTAAGCGACGCCATGTTCGGCGAGCCAGACGCGCGCCTTCTTCACCGTGTCGCAATTGGGGATACCGTAGAGCGTGACCATGCGTCCTCAATCGGGGAAACCGGCACGGATCGCAACCGGGCGGCGTTGTGCAAATGCGCACGATTTCACGCGATCGCCGCCTTCCTTCCTATGAAGTGGGGGAACAGGGAGAAACAGGCGACGCCGCGCTGACCCTCGCCGAAAGGATGCGGCTGGCGGCATAGGCCGGGCGAAACGAAATCGCCGACGGCGCGTTGCGTCCCCCGCAATATGCGTTCCCTCCCCGCGACATAGAGCGGAACGCCCGTCGGGGAAGGATCGTCATTTGGGCCTGTTCGATCGCGTGAAACGGCTTGGTCCGGGGCTTGTGACGGGCGCGGCCGACGACGATCCCAGCGGCATCGCAACCTATTCGCAGGCCGGCGCGCAATTCGGCCCCAGCCTGATGTGGACGATGGCGCTCGCCTATCCGCTGATGGTCGCGGTGCAGCTCGCCAGCGCCCGCGTCGGCCGCGTCACCGGCTTCGGGCTGGGAAGAAACCTTCACGAGATCATGCCGCGCTGGCTGGTAGTGGGCATCGTCGGGCTGCTGTTCGTCGCCAACACCATCAACATCGGCGCCAACCTCGCGGCGATGGGGGAGGCCGCGGCATTGGTTTCCGGTGGAGGGAAGCATGTATTCACCGTCGGGCTGGCGATCTTCTCGCTCGCTCTCCAGCTTTACATCCCCTATCATCGTTATTCCTCGATCCTGAAATGGCTCACGCTGGTGCTGCTCGCCTATGTGGCGCTGGTGTTCATGATCGATATCGACTGGAAGGCCGCGTT
>JAYRJH010000102.1:0-9091 GCA_041906415.1 Sphingomonas sp.
GATACCGATAACTTTTGCCATAAGTGCTCTTCTAGCCCCTACTTTAATCGACGCCCGCGTCCCGGAAGCGGCGACGCGGAAACGCGTGTTGACGAAGGCGGATATAGGTGCCGCGCGTGTTGCCGCAAGAAGGAGAGATAGCTAGGTTTCATTCCGTGTTCCGCTACCGGAGAGAAATATCTTGCGCCTGCTCGCCACTTTCGCCCTTTCGGCCGCCGTTCTGGCCGGCTGCTCGCAGGAAAAGCAGCTTATGGTGAGCGATGCCTGGGTGCGGCTGCCGGCGGTGCCGGGCAGGCCGGCGGCGGGCTATTTCACGGTGCATGGCGGGCCTGCGGATACGACGCTGATCTCCGTCGCGGCGGACGCGGCCGTCCGCACCGAGATGCATGAAATGAAGATGGCGAACGGCGCGATGACGATGGGCGCGGTGCGGCAGGTGCGTGTCCCCGCTGCCTCCACGGTGCGCTTCGCGCCGGGCGGGCTGCATGTCATGCTGTTCGACGTGAACCCGGCGGTGAAGCCGGGCGGGCGGCTGAACTTCACCTTCACCTTCGCCGACAACAGCCGCATCCAGCTTCCTGCCACCGTCATCGCCGCCGGCGATCCCGCGCCGAAGGAGTGAGCGCGCGCCGCCTGACGCCAGGAGAGGTGGCGCTCGCGCGCCCGGTCTTCGGCGCGGCGGTGGATTACGGCGCGGTGCGGATCGCGCTCCGTCGCTGGGTCTTCTTCCAGCCGAGGAACGTGGTGATGGCCCCGCGCGGCACGATCCACTTCCACCCCGGCGGGGCCTGCTATCGCGACGATTTCGCCTGCGCGCCGCTCGACCTGCAGGGGCTGTTCATCCACGAGATGGTGCACGTCTGGCAGCACCAGCGGGGCGTGTACCTGCCGATCGCGCGGCATCCATTCTGCCGCTACGGCTACAGCCTCGTTCCCGGCTGGCCGCTGAAACGCTACGGGATCGAGCAGCAGGCGGAGATCGTCCGCCACGCCTTCCTGCTCCGCGCCGGCGCCACCGTTCCCGGTGCTCCGGCGCTGGAGGTTTACGAGACGCTGCTCGAGGTGTTCCGTTAGCCGAATACGCGATCGAAGATCGTGTCGACATGCTTCAGGTGGTAACCGAGATCGAACTTCTCCTCGATCTCCCGCGCGGACAGCGCCGCCGTCACCTCCGGATCGGCCTTGAGCAGTTCCTCCAGCGAGAGCGCGCCGTCCGATTCCCACACCTTCATCGCGTTGCGCTGGACGAGGCGATAGGCGTCCTCGCGGCTCACGCCGGCCTGCGTCAGCGCCAGCAACACGCGCTGCGAATGGACCAGCCCGCCCATCCGGTCGAGGTTCTTCTGCATCCGCTCGGGGTAGACGAGGAGCTTGTCCACCACGCCGGTCAGCCGCGACAGCGCGAAATCCAGCGTGATCGTCGCGTCCGGCCCGATATAGCGCTCCACCGACGAATGGCTGATGTCGCGCTCGTGCCACAGCGCCACATTCTCCAGCGCCGGGGTGACATAGCCGCGCACCATGCGGGCGAGGCCGGTGAGGTTCTCGGTCAGCACCGGATTGCGCTTGTGCGGCATCGCCGACGACCCCTTCTGGCCGGGGGAGAAATATTCCTCCGCCTCCAGCACCTCGGTGCGCTGGAGATGGCGGATCTCCACCGCCAGACGCTCGATCGAGCTGGCGATCACGCCCAACGTCGCGAAGAACATCGCGTGACGATCGCGCGGGATCACCTGCGTGGAGACCGGCTCCGTCGTCAGGCCGAGCTTCGCCGCGACATGCGCCTCCACCGCCGGCTCGATATTGGCGAAGGTGCCGACCGCGCCGGAAATCGCGCAGGTCGCGATATCGGCGCGCGCGAAGGCGAGGCGGGCGCGGTTGCGGCTGAACTCGGCATAAGCCTCGGCAAGCTTCAGGCCGAAGGTGACGGGTTCGGCATGGATGCCGTGGCTGCGCCCGATCGTGGGGGTGAGCTTGTGCTCGTAAGCACGGCGCTTCAGCACCTCCAGCAGCGCGTCGATATCGGCGAGCAGGATATCCGCCGCGCGGGTGAGCTGCACCGCGAGACAGGTGTCCAGCACGTCCGAGCTGGTCATTCCCTGATGCATGAAACGCGCCTCGTCGCCGACATGCTCCGCCACCCAGGTGAGGAAGGCGATCACGTCATGCTTGGTGACGGCCTCGATCGCGTCGATCGCCGGCACGTCGATCGCGGGCTTCGTATCCCACCAGCGCCACAAGGCGGCTGCGGCCTCCTTCGGCACCACGCCCAGGTCGGCGAGCGCATCGGTGGCGTAGGCCTCGATCTCGAACCAGATGCGATAGCGCGTCTCTGCGGACCAGAGCGCGGTCATCTCCGGGCGGGAATAACGCGGGATCATGCTGTTTCCTCGTGAATCGGGCGCGGATGCGCCTAGCAGCACGCCGCCCGATCGTCACCCTTGGGGGTGGACATGCGCGTGCCGAAGACGCATCTCCCCGCCAAACAGAACCATCAACCGAAGGTGAGATCATGAGCCAGACCGAATGCCCCGCACGCGCACTCTACATCGCCGGCGAATGGCGCACGGGCGGCGGGCGGATCGAGCAGGAGGTGCTGAACCCAGCGACCGGCCGCGCGATCGGCACGGTGCCCCATGCGTCCACAGGCGATCTGGACGAGGCGCTGTCGGCGGCGGATCGCGGTTTTCGCGCGTGGCGCGCCACTCCGGGCGAGGCGCGCGCCGCCGTGCTCGGCAAGACGGCCGCGCTGATCCGCGAGCGCGCGGATCGACTTGCCGCGATCGCGACGGAGGAACAGGGCAAGCCGCTGGCCGAAGCGCGCGGCGAGGCGCTGGGCGCGGCCGCGATCCTCGATTTCCACGCGGGTGAGGCGGTGCGCATCTATGGCCGCGTATTGCCGCGCCCGACGGGCACGCGCAGCCTCGTGCTGAAGCAGCCGGTCGGTCCGGTCGCGGCCTTCTGCGCATGGAACTTCCCGCTGCTGAACGTGGTACGCAAGCTCTCGCCCGCCATCGCCTCCGGCTGCTCGGTGATCCTGAAACCGAGCGAGGAGACCCCCGCCAGCGCCACCGCGATCCTGCAATGCTTCCAGGATGCGGGCCTGCCGGGCGACGTGGCGCAGATCGTGTTCGGCGTGCCGGATGAGGTGTCGCGCACCCTGCTCGCTTCGCCGGTCACGCGGAAGCTGAGCTTCACCGGCTCGGTGCCGGTCGGCAAGCATCTGATGCGGCTGGCGTCGGATACCGTGATGAAGATGACGATGGAGCTTGGCGGCCACGCGCCCGTGCTCGTGTTCGACGATTGCGATCTCGACAAGACGCTCGACATGATGGTGGCGCACAAGTTCCGCAACGCGGGGCAGGTGTGTGTCTCGCCGACGCGCTTCTATGTGCAGGACGGCATTTACGATCGCTTCGCGGCCGGCTTTGCGGAGCGGACGCGCAATCTTGCGGTGGGCGACGGCAGCACCGCGGGCACCAGCATGGGGCCGCTCGCCAACCCGCGCCGCCCGGAGGCGCTGGAGGCGATGATCGCCGATGCCCGCGCCGCCGGCGCAAAGGTGCTGGCCGGTGGCGACCGGCGCGAGGGCGAGGGCTTCTTCTACAGCCCCACCGTGCTTGGCGACGTGCCGCTGGAGGCGAAAGTGATGAACGAGGAACCGTTCGGCCCGCTCGCGCTGATGCGCCGTTTCGGCACGCTGGAGGAGGCGATCGAGCAGGCCAACCGGCTGCCCTATGGCCTCGCATCCTATTGCTTCACGGAGAACGGGCGGCGTCAGGCGATCCTTGGCGACGCGATCGAATCGGGCATGGTGTGCATCAACAATGTCCGCGCCTCCTGGCCCGATGCGCCGTTCGGAGGCATGAAGGATTCGGGCTTCGGCTCGGAGGATGGCCCGGAGGGGATCGAAGCGCATATGGTCACCAAGAGCGTGCACATCGTCTGATCGCTCCTCGCCGCCGGGGGAGGCGGGCTACCGCACCCCCAGCCCGCGCGCGATGATGCCGCGCAATATCTCCCGCGTGCCGCCGCGCAGGGAGAAGCTCGGCGCGTTCAGCATCGTGTGCGCCAGCACCGCGACGAAATCGCTGGTGGAGGCCCGATCCGGCTCGGCATCGACCAGGGCGCGCGCGATCTCCGGCATGTCCTGCTCGAATGTCGCGCCCAGATCCTTGACGATCGCTGCGTGGATCGCGGGATTCTCGCCCGCCTCCAGCAGCGCGGCCACTCCGCGCGACAGGCGGCGCAGCACCACCAGATGCGCGGTCAGCCGCCCCAGCGCCAGCCGCGCCGCTTCGCTTGGCGCATCCGACAGCACCGCGATCAGCTCCAGCAGCAATTGCATGGAGGAGAGGAAGCGCTCCGGCCCGCTGCGCTCGAACGCCAGCTCGCTCATCACCTGGTTCCATCCGTTGCCCTCCGTGCCGATCAGCGCGGAGGCGGGGAGGAAGGCGTTGTCGAAATGCACCTCGTTGAAATGATGCTGCCCGGCGAGGTCGATGATCGGGCGGATCGTCATGCCTTCGGTCGCGTGGAGATCCACCAGCAACTGGCTGGTTCCCGCCTGACGATCGGCGGGGGAACCGCTCGTGCGGCAGAACAGGATCATGTAATCGGCGTGATGCGCGCCGGTGGTCCACAATTTCGTGCCCGTCACCCGCCAGCCGCCGTCCACGGGCACCGCGCGTGTGCGCGTCGCGGCGAGGTCCGATCCGGAATCCGGCTCGCTCATGCCGATGCAGAACACCGTTTCCCCGGCGGCGATCTTCGGGAGGATGGCCGCTTTCTGCTCCTCCGTGCCGAAGCGCAGCAAGGTCGGGCCGCTCTGCCGGTCCGCGATCCAGTGCGCGGCGACCGGCGCGCCGGCGGCGAGCGTCTCCTCGACCACGACATAGCGTTCGAACGCGCTGCGTTCATGCCCGCCGTAGCGCTTCGGCCAGGTCATTCCGAGCCAGCCCTTCGCGCCCATCGCGCGACTGAAATCGCGGTCGAACCCGTTCCAGCTCTCCGCGCGCGACAGGGAGGAGCGCTTCGCCAGCGCCTCGGCCAGGAAGGCGCGGACCTCGATCCGCAGCGCCTCGGCCGCCGGGGAGGGCGGGGGCGAGGGAAAGCGGAACGCCGTCATGCCGCCGTCACCATCGGCCAGAATCCTTCCTTGCCCGCCGCCAGCGCCCGGTCGCCGAGCAGGCGCGCCCAATGCGCCGCGCCGCCGAATTCGTCGCGCCAGGCCCACAGGCTGGTCGTGAACAGATGCAGGTCGTGCTCCGCGGTGAAGCCGATCGCGCCGTGAAGCTGGTGGGCGATCCCATTGGCGCGTCCCACCGCCTCGCCGATCCGCACCCGTGCCGCCGCTATGGCGAAGCCGGTATCGGCCGGATCGGCGAGGAAGGCGTCCACCGCCAGATCGGCGGCGGCGGACGCGGCGGCGGTTTCCCCGGCCAGCTTCGCCAGTTCCTGCTGGATCGCCTGGAACTTCGCGAGCGGGCGGCCGAACTGGACGCGTCCGGAGGTGTGGGCCACGGTCAGCTCCAGCACCCGCTCCAGCGCGCCCGCGCATTGCAGCGCACGGACCAGCGCGCCGCGCTCGAGCAGCGATCCGGCGATCGGGACGGCGTCGGCGGCGGGAAAGCGCATCGCGTCGCGCGGCTGGCCGGCGAGGTTGCCGCTTTCGCGCTCCACCACGAAGCCCGCATCGATCCGCGCCACCCCCTGCGGCGTTTCCACGACGAAGGTGCGGCAGGCGTGTCCCCACGCTACCCGGTCGGCATGACCGGAGGGCACCAGCGCGGCTTGTCCCTCCGCGAGCGGCAGCCCGGCCTCCGCCAGCACCGCGTTCGCCATCATCGTATCGCCGAGCGGCAGGGGGAGGGCGTGGCGGCCGGACAGGCGGATCAGTTCCAGCCCGTCGCGCGGATCGAGGCCGAAGCCGCCCGAATCCTCAGGCACCAGCGCCAGCGGCACGCCCTGTTCCTCCAGCGCGGCCCACAGGTTCACGGGCCGCGCCTCCAGCAGCCGCCCGACCGACTCCATCAGGATCGACCCTATCTCGCTCACGGCCCCTCCTTGCTATCGTGCCAAACCGCTCTAAGCGGTTTCGGAGCGCGCGCAATGTCAGGAGGCGGCTTGGCGACGAAACTGTTCCATGTCAGCGATCTGCACTTCGGCGCGGAGGACAAGGCCGCGCTCGACTGGTTCGCCGAACGCGTCGCCGAGGAGAAGCCCGACGCGGTGGTGATGACCGGCGACCTCACCATGCGCGCCCGTCCGCGCGAGTTCGAGGCCGGCGCGCGCTGGCTGCGCGATCTCGGCGTTCCGGTGACGCTGGAAGTCGGCAACCATGACGTGCCTTATTACTGGGATCCGCTGCGGCGCCTGTTCCTGCCCTATCGCCGCTACGAAGCGGCGGAGCGGCTGATCGAGCAGCCGCTGGAGCTGCCCGGCGTGTCGATCGTCCCGCTCAAGACCACCGCGCGCGCGCAGATGCGGCTCAACTGGTCGAAGGGCCGGGTGAGCGAGGCCGCGCTGGCGAGCGCGCTTGCGGATATCGCGCGGGCGCCGGAGGGGAACCTGATTTTCGTCGCGGGCCACCATCCCCTGATCGAAGGGCCGACCACCGGATCGGGCCGGACGAGGAACGGCGCGAAGGCGCTCGCCGCGCTGGCGGAGGCCGGCGCGAGCGCGGTGCTCTCCGGCCATGTGCATGACCCGTTCGACATGGAGCGCGGCGGCGTGCGACTGATCGGCGCGGGCACGCTCTCCACGCGGCTGCGGCAGACGCCGCCCAGCTTCAACGAGATCCGCGTTAGCGACGGCGGCTTCGACACGATCGTGCGCACGCTGCCGGGCATTGCCCTTGGGGCGGCGCATCCCTAAGGCGCGCGGCATGGAGCGGCTGGACGGAGGCTCGGCGATCCCGCCGCATCTTGGCGGCGGCATTGTCGCGCTCGGCAATTTCGACGGTTTCCACCTCGGGCATCAGGCGGTGATCGGCCGTGCGGTGGAGCAGGCGCGCGCGCAGGGACGGCCGGCGCTGGTCGCCACCTTCGATCCGCATCCCGTGCGCCATGTCCGCCCCGATGCGCCGCCGTTCCGGCTCACCACGCTCGACCAGCGCGAGCGACTGTTCGCCGAAGCGGGCGTGGACGCGATGATCGTCTTCCATTTCGACGGCGACCTGGCCGCGCTGGAGGCGGAGGATTTCGTTCGGGAACGGCTGGTCCGCCTGCTCCGCGTGCATGGGGTGGTTACGGGAGAGGATTTCACCTTCGGCCATAACAAGAGCGGCGACACGGTGGCGCTCGCCCGTTTCGGTGAGGTCCATGGCTTCACCGCGGCCACTGTCGGCGCCGTGATGCTGGACGGCGCGCCCGTATCCTCCAGCCGGATTCGCGACGCCTTGCGCGCGGGCAACCCGCGGGAGGCTGCGAGGCTGCTCACCCGGCCATGGGCGATCGAGGGGCGCGTCCAGCACGGCGACAAGCTCGGGCGCGAGATCGGCTTCCCGACCGCCAATATCGACATGGGCAAGTATCTGCGCCCCGCCTACGGCATCTATGCGGTGCGCGGGCATCTGCCGGACGGACGGGTGCTGGCCGGAGCCGCGAATCTCGGCATCCGCCCCAGCTTCGACCCGCCGAAGGAATTGCTGGAGCCGTATTTCTTCGATTTCTCCGGCAACCTCTACGACCAGGTGATCGAGGTGGAACTGGTCGAATTCCTCCGCCCGGAGGCGAAATTCGACACGCTCGACGCCCTGAAGGCGCAGATCGCGGCCGATTGCGAACGCGCCCGTCTGATCCTTGCATGATGGGACATGACGTGGCCGCAATCGCACGCTAACGCATGGCCCGCATGTCTGACGCAAACGATACCCCCAAGCGCGACTGGCGCGACACCGTCTTCCTTCCGAAGACCGATTTCCCGATGAAGGCCGGGCTGCCGCAGAAGGAGCCGGCTATCCTCGAACGCTGGCGGAAGCTGGGCCTCTACCAGCGTCTGCGCGAGCAAAGGAACGGGCGGGAGAAATTCATCCTCCACGATGGCCCGCCCTATGCCAATGGCGACATGCACATCGGCCATGCGTTGAACCATATCCTGAAGGACATGGTGGTCCGCACCCAGACCCTGCTCGGCAAGGACGCGCCCTATGTGCCGGGCTGGGATTGCCACGGCCTGCCGATCGAATGGAAGGTCGAGGAGGAATATCGCAAGAAGAAGCGCAACAAGGACGAGGTGCCCCCGCGCGAGTTCCGCGCCGAATGCCGCGCCTATGCCCAGCATTGGGTGGACACGCAGCGCGAGCAATTGAAGCGGCTCGGCATCAACGGCGACTGGGACAAGCCCTATCTCACGATGGACTTCGCCGCCGAGGCGACGATCGTTTCCGAGCTGATGAAGTTCGCGGAGAGCGGCCAGCTCTATCGCGGCGCGAAGCCGGTGATGTGGTCTCCGGTGGAGAAGACCGCGCTCGCCGAGGCCGAGGTGGAATATGAGGACATCACCTCCACCCAGATCGACGTGGCGTTCGAGATCGTCGAGGCGCCGAATGCGCCGGAACTGGTCGGCGCTTATGCGGTGATCTGGACGACGACGCCGTGGACCATCCCTGTCAACCAGGCGTTGGCTTATGGGGAGGATGTCGAATACGCGCTGGTTGACTGCTGGTTGAGCGGTAACGGCAGTAGCGACGAGCAGGAGCTTGAAGGCGTTTCTGGGAAAGCGATGGCTCGCGTGGTGGAGGCATTGCCTTGGTTTCGCGAAGGGCCTTGTTTTGTTGTCGCGAAGAACCTCGTCTCTTCGCTTGCGTTGCGCCTGAATAGATTGCTGTCGTCCGTCGATTTGTCTGATCTGGGGTTCAAGAACGCGTCATTCGTGCTGGAGCCTCTGACCGATGCAGCCGGTAACGCTTCTCCACTTCAAGCTTTCGATGGTCGTAAGCTCGCCGGAGCCGTCGCCCGCCACCCGATGCACCACCTCGGCGGCTTCTTCGCGAAACCGCGTCCGTTCCTCGCGGGCGATTTCGTCACCACCGACGCGGGCACGGGCCTCGTCCACATGGCCCCGGACCATGGCGAGGACGATTTCAACC
>JAYRJH010000103.1:0-9051 GCA_041906415.1 Sphingomonas sp.
GGCCGCATGCGCCGGTCGCATGCGGATCGGCAATGGCCATTCGCGGCATCCTGATCGACAGCGACTGCCTCGCGCTTCTCTCCCCGGAACAGATCGGGATGGAACTCGATAGCGGCGCCCTCACGCTGATCGGGCGGCCGCGCGCCGACATGGTGCGCGTGATCGGCGTCACCACGCGCGCGGACTGGCGGCCGACGCGGCTGGCGGCGCTGTTCCTTGACCTGCTGCGTGAGCAACACTTCAGGAAAATGGATCGGGCATGAGGCTTTCCTATTGGCGCGGCCGCGACTTCCCTCGCTACGCCATGCCGGCATGGAGAGGATGCTTGCCCTGATCGGATATGGCGAGGCCGCGCGCGCGTTCGCGCCCGGCCTTGCCGCCCGGCTGACCGGATATGACCGCAAGACCGACGATGCCGCCACCCGCCCCGGCAAGCTGGACGACTTCGCCGCCGACGGCGTGACGGCGGCCGAAACCGCCGCCGCCGCGCTGGCCGGGGCGGGCGCAGCGCTCAGCCTCGTCACCGCCGATCAGGCGCTCGCCGCCGCGCGCGCTACGGAGGGAATCGCGGCGGGGGCCTTCTGGTTCGACATGAACTCCGTCGCCCCCGCTACCAAGCGCGCCGCCGCCGGGGCAATCGCCGCGAGAGGTGCGCGCTACGTCGATGTGGCGGTGATGGCGCCGGTCCACCCGAAGCGCACCGGCGTGCCGCTGCTGGTGAGCGGGCCGCATGCCGAAGACGGCGCGGCGATGCTGCGCGAACTCGGCTTCGGCGACGTGCGTGTCATCGCGGGCGATGTCGGGGCGGCATCGGCGGTCAAGATGATCCGATCGGTGATGGTGAAGGGGATCGAGGCGCTGTCGGCGGAATGCGCGCTCGCCGCGCAGGCAGCGGGGGTGCTCGACGAGGTGCTGGCCTCGCTCGACGCCAGCCCGCCGCCGCCGACCTGGCGCGAGCGTTTCGACTATAATCTCGATCGCATGATGGTCCACGGCCTGCGCCGCGCCGCCGAGATGGAGGAGGCCGTCGCCACGCTGGACGGCGCGGGCGCCGGATCGGCGATGAGCCGGGGGACGATCGAGCGCCAGCGCGCGCTGGGCCGGCTGGCGATCGCGCCGCCGGAGGGGCTGGCCGGCAAGCTGGGGCTGCTCCTGCAACTTCGGAGGGATCGTTCCGCATGACGCTCGTGATCGACTGCCACGGCCATTACACCACCGCGCCTGCCGCGCATAACGACTGGCGGGAGGCGCAGAAGGCGGCGTTCAGGGCGGGCGCGGCCCCGCCCCCCTATCCCGCCATCTCCGACGACGAGATCCGCGAGACGCTGGAGGCGAACCAGATCCGCCTGATCCGCGAGCGCGGGGCCGACATGACGATCTTCAGCCCGCGCGCGAGCGCCATGGCCCCGCATGTCGGCGACGAAGCGGTGGCGACCGCATGGGCGCGCGCCAACAACGACCTGATCGCGCGCTGCATAGCGCTCTATCCCGAAACCTTCGCCGGCGTGTGCATGTTGCCGCAATCGCCGAAGGCCGACATGGCCGGATCGGTCGCCGAACTGCGCCGCTGCGTCGAGGAGCTGGGCTTCATCGGCTGCAACCTCAACCCCGATCCCGGCGGCGGCCATTTCGCGCATCCGCCGCTCACGGACCGTTTCTGGTATCCGTTCTACGAGGCGATGGTGGAGCTGGACGTGCCGGCGATGATCCACGTCTCCGGAAGCTGCAACCCGGCGATGCACGCCACCGGAGCCTATTATATCGCCGCCGACACCATCGCCTTCATGCAGTTGATCGAGGGCGACCTGTTCCGCGATTTCCCCACCCTGCGCTTCATCATCCCGCACGGCGGCGGCGCGGTGCCCTATCATTGGGGGCGCTATCGCGGGCTTGCCGACATGCTGAAGAAGCCCGCGCTCGACGGGCACGTGATGAACAACGTGTTCTTCGACACCTGCGTCTATCACCAGCCCGGCATCGACCTGCTCAACGAGGTGATCGACACGAAGAACATCCTGTTCGGCAGCGAGATGGTCGGCGCGGTGCGGGGCATCGACCCGCGGACCGGCCATTATTTCGACGACACCAAACGCTATATCGACGCGCTGCCGATCACCGCAGCGCAGCGCCACGCGATCTTCGAGGGCAACGCCCGCCGCGTGTTCCCGCGCCTCGACCGGACATTGAAGGCGCGGGGGCTGTGACGATGGCGAGCGCCCCCGCCTTCACGATGGACGCCGACTGGCTGTGCTTCCACCCCGATCCCGGCAAGCCCGCCTTCACCCCGCCGCCGGGCGCGGTGGACGCGCATTGCCATGTGTTCGGGCCGGGCGATCTTTTCCCTTATGCGCCGGAGCGCAAATACACGCCGTGCGACGCCGGTCGCGAGCGGTTGTTCGCGTTGCGCGACTTTCTGGGCTTCAGCCGCAACGTCGTTGTGCAGGCGACCTGCCACGGAACGGACAATCGCGCGATGATCGATGCGCTGCTCCATTCCGGTGGCAAGGCGCGCGGCGTCGCCACGGTCGGCGCGGACGTTTCGGAAGACGAGATCGCGGCGATGCACGCGGCGGGCGTGCGCGGGGTGCGGTTCAACTATGTCCGACGGCTCGTCGATCCCAAGCCCGATGCTTATTATCGCGCGATCATCGACCGGATCGCCGCGTTCGGCTGGCACGTCGTCATCTATTTCGAGGCCTCGGACCTGTCCGAAAAATGGGATTTCTTCACCTCGCTGCCGACGACATTGGTGGTCGATCACATGGGCCGCCCCGATGTGACCGGATCGCCGGACGGCCCAGAATTCGCGCGATTCCTGAGGTTCATGGAACGCGACAACGTGTGGTCGAAGGTGACGTGCCCGGAGCGGCTGTCGAAATCCGGGCCGCCCACCTATGACGATTTCGTGCCCTTCGCGCGCGCCGTGGTCGATCGTTTCCCCGATCGCGTGCTGTGGGGCACGGACTGGCCGCACCCCAATCTCAACATGGTCGGCCATATGCCGGACGACGGCTGGCTGGTCGACATGATCCCCCGCATCGCGACCACGGAGACGCTCCGGCGCAAGCTGCTGGTCGACAATCCGATGCGTCTCTACTGGCCGGAGGAGGCATCGGCATGAGCGCGCCCACCGACATCCACGCCTATCTCGCCGAGTTCGAGGATATACCCGGCACGCGGGTTTATACCGCGAAGCGCGCGCGCAAGGGCTATCACCTGAACCAGTTCGCGATGAGCCTGATGAAGCCGGAGAACCGCACCCGGTTCAAGGCCGACGAAACCGCCTATCTCGACGAATGGAAGCTGACCCCCGCGCAGCGCGATGCCGTGCTTCGGCGCGACTATAACGCGATGCTGGACGAGGGCGGCAACATCTATTTCCTCGCCAAATTATTCTCCACCGACGGGCTGAGCTTCCTTCAGGCGGTCGGCTCGATGACGGGGATGAGCACGGAGGATTATCAGGCGATGATGGTCGCCGGCGGCCGCAGCCCCGAAGGCGTGCGGTCGCTGCGGGAACAGGCCATGCCGGCGGCTGTCGCCGATGCGTCCGCCGCGAACGAGGGGACGCATTGATGGCCCGCATCACCGCCGGCATCGCCGCCAGCCATATTCCCGCGATCGGCGCGGCGCTCGACAACGGCAGGACGCAGGAGGATTATTGGCGGCCGGTGTTCGCCGGCTTCGAATGGGCGAAGGATTTCGAGGCGGCGGAAAGGCCCGATGTGGTGATCCTGGTCTTCAACGACCATGCTTCCGCCTTCGACATGAAATTCATCCCGACCTTCGCGATCGGCTGCGGCGAGGAATTCGCGCCCGCCGACGAAGGCTGGGGGCCGCGCCCGGTGCCGGCGGTGAAAGGCCATCCCGATCTCGCCTGGCATATCGCGCAGAGCCTGATCCTCGACGAATTCGACATGACGATCATCAACGAGATGGACGTCGATCACGGCCTGACCGTGCCGCTGAGCCTGATGTTCGGCCAGCCGGAGGCATGGCCCGCGCGGGTGATCCCGCTGGCGGTGAACGTCGTCACCTATCCCCCGCCGACGGGAAATCGCTGCTGGCTGCTGGGCGAAGCGATCGCGCGCGCGGTGGCGAGCTATGGCGAGGATCTGAACGTCCAGATCTGGGGGACCGGCGGCATGAGCCATCAGCTTCAGGGGCCGCGCGCCGGGCTGATCAACACGCCGTGGGACACCGCTTTCCTCGACCGGCTGACCGCCGATCCGCAGGCGCTGCGCCACATGCCGCACATCGAATATCTGCGCGAGGCGGGGAGCGAGGGGATCGAGCTGGTGATGTGGCTCATAATGCGCGGCGCGCTCGGCGCCGATGTGGAGGAGCTTCACCGCTTCTATCACGTTCCCGCCAGCAATACCGCGGTCGGCCATATCGTGCTGCGGCCGCGCCCATGACCAGTTTCGGAGACCAGACATGAAGATCGCTCTCGCCGGCGCCGGCGCCTTCGGGGAAAAGCATCTCGACGGATTGGGGAAGATTGACGGGGTGGAAGTCGTCAGCCTCGTCGGCCGCCGGCTGGAGCCGACGCAGGCGATGGCCGCGAAATACGGCATCGGCCATGCCTGCACCGATCTCGCCGAGGCGCTGGAACGCGATGCGGATGCCGTGATCCTGTGCACGCCGACGCAGATGCACGCGGCGCAGGCGATCCAGTGCATGGAAGCTGGCAAGCATGTCCAGGTCGAGATTCCCCTCGCCGACAGTCTCGCGGATGCGGAGGCAGTGCTGGCGAAGCAGCGGGAAACGGGGCTGATCTGCATGGTCGGCCATACGCGCCGCTTCAATCCAAGCCACCAGTATCTGCACCGCAAGTTTTCCAGCGGAGAGGCCCATGTCCAGCAGATGGACGTGCAGACCTATTTCTTTCGCCGCAAGAACATGAACGCCAAGGGCGAACCGCGCTCCTGGACCGATCATCTGCTATGGCACCACGCCGCGCATACCGTCGACCTGTTCGCCTATCAGGCGGGACCGATCGTCAAGGCCAATGCGATCGAGGGGCCGATCCATCCCGAACTGGGCATCGCGATGGACATGTCGATCCAGCTCAAGGCGGAATCGGGCGCGATCTGCACCCTTTCGTTAAGTTTCAACAACGACGGCCCGCTCGGCACCTTCTTCCGCTATATCTGCGATACCGGCACATGGATCGCGCGCTACGACGATCTGGTGACGGGCAGGGAGGAGCCGGTCGACCTCTCCGGCGTCGCGGTGTCGAGCAACGGCATCGAATTGCAGGATCGCGAGTTCATCGCCGCGATCCGCGAGGGGCGCGAGCCGAACGGCTCGGTCGCGCAGGTGATGCCCTGCTATCGCGTGCTGGGCGAGCTTGAACGGCAGCTCGGCCGCACCGTGGCCTGAGAGGCGGCTCGTCATCCGCACCCGCGCGGTTTTCTCCGATGGGTTTCAGCGAACGCGGCACGTCCGGCGACGAAGTTGACTTGGTGGAACGACGATCTTAGCTTAGAAAGCTAAGTTAAATACCGGGGCCATCCCATGAAGACTCGCCGCATCGGCATTCCTCTCACCGATGGCCTCAGCGCCTACATCGATCAATGGGGTTACAAGGAGACCCCGGCGATGGTGGAGTGTCGGGAATATACCTCCACGATCGCGCGTTCGCTGATGCAGCTATCGCCGGAGCAGGCCGCGCTGTTGCAGATCCTGGTTCAGATCATGGGCGCCCGGAACATCGTGGAGATCGGCACCTTCACCGGCTATTCGGCGCTCGCCATGGCCCTCGTATTGCCGGAGGGCGGGAAGATCACCACGCTCGACATTTCCGAGGATTATGTGAACGCCGCCCGGACCTTCTGGAAGGCAGGCGGCGTGGAGGACCGGATCGACGTCATGATCGGCGACGCCAACGCCAGCCTCGATTCCCTGATCGCCCAGGGGAAAGCCGGTCGGTTCGATCTGGCGTTCATCGACGCCGACAAGAACGACGGCATCGACCATTTCAACAAATGCCTGCAACTGGTGCGCCCGGGCGGCCTGATCGTCGTCGACGACACGCTGGCTTTCGGCCGCGTGGTCGATGGTCCGCAGGCCGGCGATCACCCGGCCATCGTCGACATGGCGCGTGACGGGCATCCGGAAAACATGCACATCTACAATTGCGGCGGCATCGACATGGTGCTGCTGCATTTCTCCAACGGCATGACGCTGGCGCGCAAGAGATAGGCCGTTTCCCGAGGCGGGGTGGCGCCGATTTCGGTAAATCCATCCACCTTGCCGAGACGTCATCGACGCCGTGTTCGACGTCCTGAAATATTCCACTCCACCCCGCTTGCCACCGCCTCCTTGGTGTCGTTGACCGCCGCCAGACGGCGGCATCGCCGCGCCGAGACCGATCAAAAGAGAGGGGTGACCCTCTCAACTTCTGTCCATCATGCTGAAATATTTGGGTTTGTGGCGGAGCGGGAGGGATTCGAACCCTCGATACGGTTTTGCCGTATACTCACTTTCCAGGCGAGCGCCTTCGACCACTCGGCCACCGCTCCGCATGCTCTGGAACGAGACGCACTAGGCGCGCAGGGCGCGGGACGCAAGCTCCTGATTGCATGGGAGCGGCAGTCGCGGCAGCATTGCCGCCATGCTCGCTTCCTTCCTTCTTCCGCTCGCCCTCGCCGCAGCGGCGCCGGCCCCTTCGGAGGTCGTCGCGCAGGCACCGGCGACAGACTGGCGGGCTATCCCCGCGGACGAAATCATGGTCATGGATCTGGCCCCGGACGCGGCCGGGCGGCCTCGCCGGGTGGTGATCCAGTTGATGCCGGCACCCTTCTCGCAAGGGTGGATCGGCAATATCCGGCAATTGACCGCCGCGCATTGGTGGGACGGCACCGCCGTCACGCGCGTGCAGGACAATTATGTCGCGCAATGGGGCGATGCGAGCGGGGCGAAGCCGTTTCCGCCGGGGCTGCGCGCTGTCCCCGCGCGGGATTATGAGACCGCGCTCGGCCGCACCTTCATTGCGAACGGAACAATCCGGCGGGCGGGATCGCGCGATTTCATCGGGCGGGTGGTGACAGAGGGACGCGATGCCTATGCACCGCTCACCTTCATCTGGCGCGGCTGGCCGATCGCCGCGGAACAAGGTCCGCGGGGCATGATGGCCTGGCCGGCCCATTGCTACGGCATGGTCGGCGTCGGGCGTGAGATGCCGCCGGACACCGGCAATGGCGCGGAGCTTTATGCGGTCACGGGTCACGCTCCGCGCCATCTCGATCGCAACATGGCGGTGGTGGGGCGCGTGATCGAGGGGATCGAACATCTCTCCGCCCTGCCGCGCGGAACGGAGGCGCTGGGCGTCTATGCCACGGCTGCGGAGCGGGTGCCGATCATCTCGATGCGGATGGCGGACGAGCTTCCGCCGGCGGAGCGGCCACGCTTCGAATATCTGGCGAGCGATAGCGACAGCTTCGCGCGCTACGCCGATGCACGCGCCAACCGGCGTGATCCATTCTTCATCCGGCCATCGGGCGGCGCGGACATCTGCAACGTGCCGGTGCCGGTGCGGCGGTCGGAGAAGCCGTAAGGGAAGGTTATTTCCCCACCCAGTCCGCCACCTGTGCCGCCACGTCGTTCGCGGCCTTGTTGAGCGCGCGGCCGGCGGAAGGCGCATCGATCCGCGCCACGGGCACGCGGGCCTCGAAACGCTGTTTCTCCATCTTGCCGCCAACGCCGCGCGTCAGCGCCGCATCGAAGGTGACGACCGCGCTGGAGGAACCGGCGTCGATCCCGAAGTTGCGCAATTCCCCGCCCAGCCGCGCGCCGGCGTCGCCGAACGACTGGACGGGCGCGAGCACCACGCGCCCCGTCCTCGCCGCCACCGTATCGGACAGCAGCCGCGCGAACAGCCGCTGCGGGGCCTCCACCCATTGGGCATCCTTGATATAGGCGACGGACGTCGGCGAGGATTGCACCGGCACGCGCGCGGTGGCCAGCGCCTGCGGCACCATCGGCGTGGCGATGGTGATCGTCTTGGCGCTGGCGGCGTCCTGCTCCTGCCCCGGTTTCACCTGCTCGGTGGCGGTCAGATCCAGCAGCGAGGGCGGCGGCTTCGCGCTGAAGCTGATGCAGCCGGCCAGCGGTAACACGCCGAGGAATATCGCCAATCGCTTCATCATCCGCCTCATTTGCCTGGCTTGTAATCGGGGAGCTTCTGCTGGCCGATCAGCGCGCCCGCGCCGCCGCGATCGACCTTCTCCGCCACGGAGGAGAGCGCATCGGCCATGTTGCGCAGATCGTGGATCAGCTGCCCCACCTCCGGCACGGTCTCCTTCGAGAAGGTCTGCAGGCCCGGCCGCACGTCGCCCACGGCGGCGTTCAGCGTGTCCGCGCTCTGCTTGGCGGAGTGGATCGCCTCGTTGAGATTGGCGAGCGCGGGCTTCACGTCGCTACCGAGCAGGCCGTTGGTGGTTTCGGCAAGGTCGCCGATCTTCTCCGCGGCGTCCCCCGCCTGCTGCACGGCGATGCGCGTCTGGGCCAGCGTGGCGGCGATCTCCGGCCCGCGATCGGCGAGCGCGCGGGTCAGCCGGTTGGTGTTGTCGAGGATGCCGGCGATCGAGGCCTGGTTCTTGTCCGTAACCAGCCCGGTCAGCTTCTCCGTCAGCGTGGCCAGCCGCTCCAGCAGCACCGGCGCGGAATTGAGGATCGCGCCCAGCCCGCCCGCGCGCGTCGGGATCACCGGCACACCATAGGGGCATTGGTTCGCCGCATCGTTCGCCGGGCAGGTGATCGGCGGCGCGCCCTTCACCGCGCCGTCCAGGCTCACCGTGCTGGTGCCGGTGAAGCTGCCCTGGATCGTGGCGGTGGTGCCCTGCAGGATCGGCGTGTCCTCATTCAGGCTGATGCGCACGCGCACGAACTGCGGATCGTTCTTCCATAGCTGGATCGTCTTCACCTGGCCGGAAGGGACGCCGGAATAGGTGACGCTCGATCCCTTCGCGAGGCCATCGACCGATTGCTTGAAGAAGATGTCATATTCCTTCTCGGTCGCGCTGCCCAGCCGCGCGATCCACACGG
>JAYRJH010000104.1:0-8924 GCA_041906415.1 Sphingomonas sp.
AGATATCAGCGCGCCGACCTGAACGCCCGGGCGGACAATGCGAAGATACCCGGATCGGTGGATTTCACCATCGGCCGCGCGATCGTCAACGCGAGCCTCGTCCTTGCCGATCAGCCGCGCGTCGTGGCGGACGCGCAGGTGGCGGACATGCGCTACGGGCCGACGGTGATCGACAGCGCGCGCGCGAAGGTGAACTATGCCGGCGGCAACGGCACCGCGCAGGCGTTGCTCACCGGATCGAACAAGGTGCCGTTCCGCGTCGCGCTCAACGCCCGGCTCGCGCCGCAGGATTATCTGGTCGCGCTGACCGGGCAGGCGAACGGCATCGGCTTCAGGACGGAACGGCCCGCGCATATCATCGCCGCGAAGGGGGTGTATCGGCTCGACCCCACGTCCATCGCGTTCGACAAGGGACGCGCGCGGATCGCCGGCAGCTATGGCGACCGGCTGACGGCGCAGGCGCGGCTGGAGAGCATGGACCTGTCGATCCTCAACGCCTTCATGCCGGGCTTCGGCATCGGCGGACAGGCGACCGGCAGCCTCGATTTCACGCAAGCCGGCTCCAATGCGATGCCGCAGGCGGAAGCGCGGATGACGATCGCGAACTTCACCCGCTCCAGCCTCGCCGCCATATCCGAGCCGGTGGACGTGGTGTTCTCCGGCAGGCTGATGGCCGATGGCGGAGAGGCGCGCGCGCTGGTGAAGCGCGGCACGATGACGGTCGGCCGGATGGTCGCCACCCTGCGGCCGCTGCCGCCGGGCGAAGGATCGTGGATGACGCGGCTGCTCGGCGCGCCGCTGGGCGGCGGCATCCGCTACAACGGGCCGGCGGCGGTGCTGTTCAGCTTCGCCGGGCTGGCGCACCAGCAGCTTTCCGGCCCGATCGCCGTGGCGGCCGATTTCGGCGGCAGGCTTTCCGCGCCGCAGCTCAACGGCCTCGCCCGCGCGGACAACCTCACCTACGACAATGAAACCTATGGCACGCATCTGACGCAGATGCAGATCAAGGCGCATTTCACGGCCGACCGGCTCCAGCTCGATTCGCTCCATGCGCGGGCGGGCAGCGGCACTGTGCAGGCGCAGGGCTTCGTCAGCCTCGCGGCGGAGCAGGGCTATCCGATGAGCCTTTCGGCCACCCTGGACAATGCCAATCTCGCGAAATCGGATACGCTGGGCGCCACCGCCAGCGGCACGGTGAATGTCACCAACGGGCAGGGCGGGGGCCTCATCAAGGCCGATCTGGTCATTCCCAATGCGCGCTACGAGATCGTTCGCCAGGGCGCGGCCGAGGTGCCGGAACTCACGGGCGTCCGCTACAAGCGCGATATCCGCGCCGCCAAGCCGACCGACCGCCCGGCGGCGGCGCCCACGGGCCTGTTCAAGCTCGACATGCGGGTGCGCGCGGAGAACCAGCTTTTCGTTTCCGGCATGGGGCTGGAGAGCGAATGGCAGATGAACATGCGGATCGGCGGCACCTCCGCCGCGCCGGTGGTGACGGGCGGGCTGGATCTGGTGCGCGGCACCTACAGCTTCGCCGGCACGCGCTTCGACGTGTCGCGCGGGCGCATCCGCTTCCGTGGCGGTGCATTGCTCGATCCCGATGTGGACATCCAGGCGAGCACGACGAAGGACAGCGTGACCTTCAACATCGCAATCACCGGCACCGGGCAGAAGCCGCAGATCGCCTTCACCTCCAATCCCGCCATGCCGCAGGACGAGGTGCTGAGCCGCCTGCTGTTCGGCACCAACCCGGAGAATCTCTCCGCGCTGGAGGCGATCCAGCTCGCCGCCGCGCTCAACTCGCTGCGCGGCAGCGGCGGCGGGCTGAACCCGCTGGGCAAATTGCGCTCGGCTACCGGGTTCGACCGGCTCAACGTGCTGGGCGCGGATCAGGCCACCGGGCGGGGCACGGCGCTGGCGGCGGGCAAATACCTGACGCGCAACATCTATATCGAGATCGTCACCGACGCGCGCGGCTTCACCGCGACGCAGCTCACCGTGGCGCTCACCAAGTCGCTGAGCGTGCTGACGCAGACCGGCTCGTTCGGCGGCTCCACCGCGACGGTGCGCTATTCGAAGGATTACTGACAAGGGTGTAAATCGTCTTCCCCGTCGGCGCAGAATCGAATATCGGGTATCGCGAGAGAGGATTTCGCATGACCGAGCATCTGGACGTGATCGTGGTGGGGGCCGGCCTTTCCGGCATCGGCGCGGGCTATTATCTGCAGAAGCGCTGCCCGGACCGGAGCTACCTCATCCTCGAAGGGCGCGATGCGATCGGGGGAACATGGGATCTGTTCCGCTATCCCGGCATCCGCTCGGATTCGGACATGCACACGCTGGGCTACAACTTCCGCCCGTGGACGAAGGCGAAGGCGATCGCCGACGGGCCTTCGATCCGCGAGTATGTTGCGGATACGGCGCGCACCTATGGCATAGACCGGCATATCCGCTTCGGCCATCGCGTGCTCAACGCGGCCTGGTCCACGGCGGACGCGCGCTGGACGGTGGAATGCGCCACGGCGGAGGGGACGCGCACGCTGACGTGCGATTTCCTCTACATGTGCTCCGGCTATTATAATTACGAAGCGGGCCATGCGCCGGAATTTCCGGGGGCGGAGCGGTTCGGGGGCAGGATCGTCCATCCGCAATTCTGGCCGGAGGATCTGGATTATTCCGGCAAGAAGGTGGTCGTGATCGGCAGCGGCGCGACCGCCGTCACGCTCGTGCCGGAAATGGCGCGCGACGCGGCGCACGTCACCATGCTCCAGCGATCGCCCACTTATGTCGTGTCGCGCCCGGCGCAGGATCGCTTCGCCAATTTCCTTCGCCGTCACCTGCCGGAAGGCACGGCCTATGGCATCACGCGGTGGAAGAACGTCCTGCTCCAGATGTTCTTCTATCGCATGGCGCGCAAGAAGCCGGATAAGGTGAAGGAGCGGATGGTCGGCATGGTGCGCGAGCATCTCGGCCCCGATTACGACGTCGCCACCCATTTCACCCCGCGCTACAATCCGTGGGACCAGCGCGTGTGTCTGGTGCCCGACGCCGATCTGTTCGACGCGATCAAGGCGGGACAGGCTTCGGTGGAGACGGGGACGATCGAGGCGTTCACCGAAACAGGCATACGCCTGACGTCCGGCAAGGAACTGGAGGCGGACGTGATCGTCACCGCCACGGGGCTGCAACTGCGCCTGATGGGCGGTGCCGGCGTGACCGTGGACGGGGAAGCCGTCGATTTCTCCAAGAGGCTGAATTACAAGGGGATGATGTTCTCCGACGTGCCGAACCTCGCCTCCTGCTTCGGCTATACCAACGCGTCATGGACGCTGAAGGCGGACCTTACCTCCATGTATGTCTGCCGCCTGCTGGAGACGATGCGCAAGCGGAAGGTGCGGATTTGCACGCCCCGGATCGGCACGGAGCCGGTGGGGGAGGAGCCGTTCCTGTCGTTCCAGTCCGGCTATGTGCAGCGCGCGCTCGATCACCTGCCCAAGCAGGGCAGCCGCAAGCCGTGGAAGCTGAACCAGAATTATGCGCTCGACGTGATGGCGCTGCGTTTCGGCTCGCTGGACGACGGCATGGAATTTTCGAACCCGCCGGCCCGGCCGGTCAGCGCCGCCGCCTGAAGGCGCGGAGCGCGAGCGGAGGTTCCGGCCCGCGCTGAAATCGCGCGCTGACCCGGCGCGACAGGTGCGCTGCCCGGCCGATTCCGGATGGCGCATCGTCTCCGCTCGTTACATGCGCGAATCGATAACCATAAAGCAAAGGCAGGCGCGCCATGCTGCCTGCCTGAATGCGCGCGCGTGGCGCGGTCTCATGAAATCTTCGGCCCGAATCTTTCTCCCCGACCGGTAAAAAACCGAGCGGCTACAAAGGATTCGGGCCGAAGCCGCCTGTTACCAGGGCTTGATCGGCGTCGAATAGATGAGCGCCAGAATGAACGCGAGCATGGCTTTCTCCCATTATAGGCAACCCATTGGTTGCGAATAATACTTAACCCATTGCTAACCAATGGACAATGGGGAGGCGCGTAAGGCATTGGCGCAGGCGTGAAACCGCGAAGCCTGCGCGCGCAGGCAGTTCCGTGATTAACACTATCTTCAGTCATTCCGGTTACCGCAGTCCACGATGGAACAATGCCGTTCACACCCGCCCGGCGATGAGGCCCCGTCGATTGCGATCGGACGAGAGGGCGAAGCGTGTCCGGCGGCTGGCGAATGGCGGCTGGCGATCCTTGCCGAGGTCGCCAATTTCGCGGCACTGCGCCGGCAGGTCGGCAACGACTTGTCTCGCGCGCTGGTCGACGAGACAGCGCGGCGGCTCGGGGCTGTGGTTCCGGGCGGCAGGGTGGCGATGATCGGTCGCGACCTGATCGAGATCGAGGCCTCCGCAGGATCGCGCGACGAATATGACATCCTGATTTCGGACTTGCGGGCGGCGGGCACGGGCGCGATCGGCGTGGGCGATTGCCGCTGCACCGTCTCGCTGCGGCTGGCTGGCGCGATCGTCCCGGCGGAGGAATATGACCCGGTCGCCCTGATCGAGCGCGCCGAAGCCGCGCTGGATCACGTGCGCGGCGAGGAATATGACGGCGGCGCCCCCCGGCGCGGCGTGGCCGACGGCCGCTTCGTGGCGGAGCTTGAGCGCGCGATCGAGAATGATGAGCTGCTGATGCTTTATCAGCCGAAATACCATGTGCGCCGGCAGAAGGTGACATGCGCCGAAGCACTGATCCGCTGGCGCCATCCGCAACAGGGCCTCATTCCGCCCGCCGACTTCATCCAGGTCGCGGAGGAAGCGCATCTCATCGATCGGCTAACCTTGTGGACGATCCGGCGCGTGATCGAGGATCAAAGGCGGATGCGTGCGGCGGGGCACGATCTGCGGCTGTTCGTCAATATCTCCGGCCAGTTGCTCGCCGATCCGGCTTTCGTGCGCGAGGCGTGCGATCTCGTCGCGTCGAGCGAGGCGGTCCTGGGTTTCGAGGTGACGGAAACCTCCGTCATCCGCGATCCGGTGAGCGCGATCGCCAATCTTCAGGCGTTCGCCGATATCGGCATCCGCATCGCGATCGACGATTATGGCGCCGGGCTTTCTAGCCTCGCCTATCTGAAGCAGCTCCCCGCGCGGGAGCTGAAGATCGACAAATTGTTCGTCACCCAGCTCACCAGCTCCAATCGCGACCCGCTGATCGTCCGCTCGACGATCGATCTCGCGCATGCGCTGGAGATGGAAGTGGTGGCCGAGGGCGTGGAAAGCCACGCCGCGCTGGCGCTGCTGACCGTGATGGGATGCGACATGGTGCAGGGCTTCCTCATCAGCCGCCCCGTTTCGCCGGAAGCGCTGGTCGCGTTCCTCGACGATGAATCGTGGCAGCCCGCGACCGGGCTGGATCGCCACAATGCGTTCGGCCGGCTCGCTCCGGCGCGGAAGCGCGGATGAGCATCCATGGCCGGGGGGCGGGCGCGGTCATGGTCGCCGCGCTGCTCCTCGCGATCCCGGCGCAGCTTTCCGCACAGACGCCGGCTGGCACCGGGCAATCCTCAGCGGACGGACGTTTCGACCGGCTGGTGACGGCCGTGAAGGCGCAGATGCTGAGCGATCCCACCCGCGCGATCGCGATGGCACGGATTGCGCTGACCTATGCCCGGCAGGCTCATTCAGACCCGCAGGTCGCCACTGCCTTATGGTTGATCGGGGAGGGCTATAGCCGTGTCGGTCAGGCCGCGGCTGCCAAGCAGCTTCTCGGGCAGGCGCTGAAGACCGTGGAAAAGGTCGCTCCTGATTCCGCGCTCCATGCCGATATCCTCCTGTCTTATGGCAGCGCCCTGACCGAGGCGGGCGACGTAGGGCCGGCGCTGGTCGATCTGCAAAAGTCCCACGCTCTTTTCGCCGGGCGAGGCGAGACGCGCAGCCAGGCCAAGGCGCTGGTGCTGATCGCGCTGCTCTACCTCAGCGGAAACGACAATCAGAACGCGCTGAAATATTTCAGACAGGCCGATGACGTCTACAAGGGCGATGCGAGCATATCGCTCGCGATCCACAACGGGCTGGGCAGCGCCTATAAGGAGCTGAAGAACTTCCCGGCTGCCGAGCAGCAATATGCGGAAGCGCTCCAGCTCGCGCGGGGCATGTCGAGCGACCTGCTGGTGGCGCAGGTGCTGAGCAATATCGCCCGCGTGCGGCTGATGCAGGACGATCTGCCGCGCGCGGATCAGGCGATCAAGGAAGGGCTGGCGCTCACCAGGCACGAGACTGCGGCCTCCTACCGTCCGTTGTTCCAGGTGCTGGCGGCGCAATCGGCGTTTCTCCACCACCGTCTCGGCGCGGCGAAGGCGCTGGTGGATGCCCGGTTCGACGGCGTCGATCTCGACACGACCGAGCTGAGCGACCGCGACGGGCATGAGATCGCCTATCGCGTCTATGCCGCGCTGGGCGAGAACCGGCTGGCGCTGGCGCATCTCGCCGCGCTCAAGCGGCTGGACGACCGCGCGACCGAGCTTGCCCGCTCGACCAGCGCGGCGCTGGCCGGCGCGCAGTTCGATTTCGCCAATCAGGAATTGCGCATTGCCACGCTGAAGGCGGTCGATCTGCAAAAGACCGTGGCGTTCGAGCGCGAGAAGGCGCGCACCCAGCGCTTCGTGTTCATCGGCGCGGGGCTGACCACCGCCTTCATCATCGGCCTGCTGGCGTTCGGCATCGTCACCTTGCGCCGCAGCCGCAACCGGCTGGCGCTCAGCAACGCCGCGCTCAACAAGGCGCTTGCGGCGAAGACGGAGTTCCTCGCCACCACCAGCCACGAAATCCGCACGCCGCTGAACGGAATCCTGGGCATGACCCAGGTGATGCTGGCGGACGGCAGGCTGGACGCGGAAACGCGCGAGCGGCTTTCGGTGGTGCATGGCGCGGGCACCAACATGCGCACGCTGGTGGACGACATCCTCGACGTGGCGAAGATGGAAACCGGCCGCATGACGATCGAGGAAGCGCCGTTCGATCTGCGGCAGCTGATCCGCGACGCCGCTGGCATGTGGGCGGAACAGGCGCGGGCCAAGGGCTTGGCCTTCGAGCTTGCCATGGGCGACGCGCCGGAATGGATCGTGGGAGACAGCGCGCGGTTGCGCCAGATCGTGTTCAACCTGCTCTCCAACGCGGTGAAGTTCACCCACGAAGGCGGGATTCGCGTGACGGCGCGCGCCGGGGAGGATCGCTGGACGCTCTCCGTGGGCGATACCGGCATCGGCATCGCATCGGAAAAGCATGAGGAGATTTTCGAGGCTTTCCGTCAGGCCGACGCCACGACGACGCGCCAATATGGCGGCACCGGGCTGGGTCTGGCGATCTGCCGCAACCTGTCGCGCGCGATGGGAGGCGACGTGCGGGTGGAAAGCGCGCCGGAAGCGGGCGCGACCTTCACGCTCGATCTTCCGCTGCGCCCGGCGGAGGCGCCTTCCGCCGCCCTGACCGGCGCGCACGCGATGCTGGTGATCGATCGCAGCCCGATCACCCGCGCCATGTTCAAGACCTTGTTCGAGCCGCGCGTGGGCGTCGTCGCCTTCGCGGGTTCCGTGGAGGAGGCGCTGGAGCGGATGGCGGAGGATGCGCCGGGCATGGTGCTGATCGACGACGCCACCCTGCGTTCCGCCGCCGATGCCCATGCCGCGCTCCAGTCCCTGCGCGCGGCCGCCGGCCCTGCCCGGATCGCGCTGATCGGGCCGGCCGATCTGGCCTCGCAGCGCGAGGCGCTGGAACAGGCCGGCGTCGACATCGTTATCCTCAAGCCGATCGCAAAGGATGCGCTTTTAACCAAACTATTCGATGAACCGAGCGTGACCTCGCTTGTGTCCGCAGCAGCGTAAGGCGATAGGGGCACGGGTATGAAACGATCGGCGCGCGATCCAGGCTCACGGGCATGAACGTATTATTTATTGAAGACGACCGGATGAACAGGAGAGTCGTCGGCGACATGCTGGAGGTGGCTGGCGCCACCATGACCGGCGCCGAAAGCGCGGAGGAGGGGCTTGCCATCCTCGATCGCACCGACTTCGATATCCTGCTCGTCGATCTTCGCATGCCCGGCATGGACGGCATCAGCGCGATCCGCGCGATCCGCGCGCGGGGTGACGCCAAGGCGCAGGTTCCGGTGATCGTGGTGACGGCGGATACCGCGCCGGACCTGCGCGAACGCTGCCTCGCGGCGGGCGCGAACGACGTGATCTTCAAGCCCGTGGCGATGGATATCCTGTTCGACGCCATGGGCCGCGTGCTCGCCGGCGGCGATGACGGGATGATCGGCTGACATCCGTTGCCCCGGGCGCGGCAAGACCCTACATTCGGTTGAGCCGATTTGTGGAGGAGAAAGCCGATGAAAGCCGTCCTCGCGACCACCCTTGCCGCGCTTCTGGCGGCCTGCTCGGGCCATTCGGCCGGCAATGAGGCCGCCGCCGCCAACGCGCAGGCGCCCGCCGACAACGTGCAGGATTATGGCGCGACCGTCGCGGCGCTCCCGCCCGGCCAGCAAGGCGGCGTTTTCCTGCGCGCGATCCGCGATTCGGACCTGCCGTGCCAGGACATCGTGGACGTGGAGCGGCTTCCCGACCAGAATGGCCAGAAGGTGTGGCGCGCGACGTGCGAGAACGGCGTCCAGCATCTGATCCAGATCGGCAAGGGCGGCATCGCCAACGTGACGAGCCTGCGCTCGAACTGAGGCGCTGCCGGCCGATCCCCGTCTTCCGTTCGCGCCGGGCCCGTCGAGACGTCTGCCTTCCTTCCTGGCGAAGGAAGTGACGTCCTTCGACTAGGACGGATCGACATTCAGGCCCGAAGGGCTGTTTGCGGTCGCCATTTTCGCGTCATGCCGGGCTTGACCCGGCATCCAGAGCCGCAAAGGCTAACGCCCGTGACTCTGGGTGCCGGGTCAA
>JAYRJH010000105.1:0-8372 GCA_041906415.1 Sphingomonas sp.
CGGAAACCCGGCTTTCCATAGCGGAAGGCGCCGTTATCGGGATCGAGCGTCATCCCGCCCGCCGCGCGCAGCACCGCGTCTCCGGCGGCCGTGTCCCATTCCATCGTCGGGCCGGTGCGCGGATAGACATCCGCCTCGCCGCTCGCGATCAGCGCGAATTTCAGGCTGGAGCCGACGGACACGCAATCGCAGATCCCGCCCGCGTCCAGCCATGCCGCCGTCGCCGGATCGGCATGGCTGCGGGAAGCCACGGCACAGGGCGGTTCATGCTGCGGCCGCACTGCAATGGCGCGCTCGTCATGCCGCGCCGCAAAAGGCGCGCGCCTGGCCCGGCGCGCGACGCCGGTTGCCGCGTCTCCCCAATAGAGCAGCCTGCGCGCGGGCGCATAGACCACCCCCATCGTCGGCGCGCCGCCTTCGATCAGGCCGATGTTGACGGTGAAATCGTCGCCGCGCCGGATGAATTCCTTGGTCCCGTCCAGTGGATCGACCAGGAAGAAGGCGCCGTCCACATTGGGCACCCGCCCGGCCGCCGCCTCCTCCTCCGCCACTACGGGAATGTGCGGCGCGACCTCCCGCAGCCCTGCGAGGATCGCTGCCTCCGCCGCGTGATCGGCGGCGGTGACGGGCGATTCGTCCGGCTTGATGATGACGTCTGCGCCCTCGACGAAATATCCCCAGACGATGTCGCCGCCAGCCTCGGCCAGCGCGACCATGGCGTCCATCAGCACGGCGCGATCCAGGTTCCTGCTCATTCCCGATGGATAGGCATGAAGGAAGGCCGCGCGCCAGCAAGATTTGCTATGACCGACGGCGACCCCGCGATTCGGTGTTCAACCAAGGAGAGGCAAGATGTTCAGCCATGTGATGGTCGGATCGAACGATCTCGATCGCTCGCGCAAATTCTATGACGCGCTGTTCGGCGCGATCGGCGGCAAGCCAGCGATCCAGGATGCGAAGGGCCGGCTGATGTATCTGCACAACGGCGGCATCTTCATGGTGACGGCTCCGATCGATGGCGCGCCCGCGACGCATGCCAACGGCGGCACGGTTGGCTTCAAGATGGAAAGCAATGCGCAGGCCGATGCGTGGCACAAGGCGGGCGCCGCCAATGGCGGGCAGCCCATTGAGGACGCGCCGGGCATCCGCTCCGGCAACGGGATGGATATGTATCTCGCCTATCTGCGCGATCCCGACGGGAACAAGCTCTGCGCGATGTGCATGCCGCCCGCCTGAACCCGGCCCCGGCTCCTTCCACACGGGGAGGAGCCGGAAGCTCACCTTGCCGGCGTGATCTCCACCAGTTCCGCCAGCGCGTCGAAATGCGGCTTTGGCACCATCAGCCGCCAGCGCCCCTCACCGACGCGATCGACCCATGCGATCATGTCGCGCTGAGTATCCAACCCATATTCGAGCGGCCGGCGCTCGTCCCCCAGTTCCAGCGTGCCGAGGAACACGCCGCGTCCCGGCGGGCCGGTGAAGAAGCGACCGATCGGACGCTGCTTCCCATCGTCGACGGTGAACCATATCTGCTCGCCATCCTGCCCCACGGTGCATCCCGCCTCCGGCATGGTAACGAAGGCATGGTTGCCCGGGTGGAGCGCGCCGAGCTTCACGATACGGCAGCGATACTGTCCCGCCGGCGGGATGGGATTGTCCTGAGCGCGATCGGGATCGTAAAGCGCGTCATCCCCCGCGATCGCCTCCGCGCCACCGCCCGCCTTTGCCTTGGCTAGCGCATCCAGCCACACGTCGCGCCACGCGTGCAGCCGCTCGCGATCGGCCTGGGTGGCGACACGGCGCCAGGCCGCCTGTCCGCCGCCGCACCCTTCGACCGGTGTGGAGGCCGCCCGCTCCGGCATCACCGTTTCGGCGGCCTGCGCAGGCGGTTCGGCCCCTGCATCGGCCTGACATGCTGCCGCCAGCGCCACCGCGAGCAGCATCGTCATCAGGCCGCCGTCCAGCCGCCGTCGATCGACAGGTTCGCGCCGGTGATCTGCGCCGCTTCGTCCCGGCAGAGGAACAGGGCGAAGGCCGCGACCTGCTCCGGCGTCACGAACTGCTTGGTCGGCTGGGCGGCGAGCAGCACGTCGTTCATCACCTGCTCGCGCGTCATGTTGCGCGCCTTCATCGTGTCCGGAATCTGATTCTCCACCAGGGGCGTCCAGACATAGCCGGGCGAGATGCAGTTGACGGTGATTCCGTCGGTCGCCGCCTCCAGCGCCACCGTCTGGGTGAGGCCGTCGATCCCGTGCTTGGCGGCGACATAGGCGGACTTGTTGGGGCTGGCGACCTTGCTGTGCGCGGATGCGGTGGAGATGATCCGCCCCCATTTGCGCTCCCGCATGACCGGCAGCGCGGCGCGGATCATGTGGAAGGCGCTCGTCAGGTTGATCGCGATGATCGCATCCCATTTCTCGATCGGGAACTGGTCGATCGGCGAGACGAACTGGATGCCGGCGTTGTTGACGATGATGTCCGGCCGGGCGCGCTCCACCATGGCGGCGATCTGCTCCGGCTTCGTCATGTCGGCGGCGTCGTAATGCGCATCCGCGCCGCTCAGCGCGGCTAGCCCGGCGCGCTCCTTCTCGATCGCATCGGCGTCGCCGAAGCCGTTGATCGTCACTTCGGCGCCCGCGCCCGCCAGCGCCTTGGCGATCGCGAGGCCGATTCCGGAAGTCGATCCGGTGACGATCGCGCTCTTGCCCTTCAGAAACATCAGCTCGCTCCTATCGCGTCAGGTCGAAGGCCGCTGTGCGGCCGGTGAGGATATTTTCGGCGACAAGCTCGGCATTGGCCATCGTGGCCTCCACCGCCCCGCGCCCGGCCGCCCAATGCTCGCGCATCGTGCGGGTGGAAAATTCGAAATCGCGCGCGCCGCCCTCCCACGCATTGGCGCGGTAGATCAGGTGGACGAGGCTGACGGGCTGCTCCTCCGCCATCCTGGTCAGCGCCAGAACATCCGTGTCGCCGCGCAGTTCCATCGGCAGCTTGGCCAGAACCTTGCGCACCAGCTCGCGCTCTTTCCTCAACCGCATCATCTGGTCCGTCACCTGCCGGGTGCGGCTGGAGAAGGCGATTTCCTTGGCCCGCGCCATCGCGTCCATGATCGTGCGCGGGCGCTCGTCGGCCGCGGAAAAGAGATCGACCTGGAAGACGATCATCTCCTCCCGCTGGTTGTCCAGCACGTGCTGGAGCGGCGTGTTCGAGACGATGCCGCCGTCCCAATACCAGCGCCCGTCGATCTCCACCGGCGGCAGGCCCGGCGGCAGCGCGCCGGACGCCATGATATGCCGCGCGTCGATGCGCTCTTCCGTCGTATCGAAATAGCGGAAGTTGCCACTTTCCACGTCCACCGCGCCGACCGACAGCCGCACCGGCCCGTCGTTGAGCAGATCCCAGTCGATCAGTTCGTCCAGCGTCGCCTTGATCGGCGCGGAATCGTAGAAGCTCAGCGCCTCCACCGTGCCCGGAGTGGCGAGGAACGGCGGGATGAAGCGCGGGCCGAAGAAACCCGGCACGCCCGCCATCGCCACGAAGCCGGCCGACCATTCGTGGACGAATTCGCGCACCATGTCGTTCGGCAGGATCGGGAAGCTGGGCAGCCAGCTCGTCACCATGTCCCAGAAATGCCGGAGTCGCTCCACGCGACGCGCGGAGGGGTTGCCGGCGACGATCGCGGCGTTGATCGCGCCGATCGAGATGCCCGCAACCCAGTCCGGCTCGATCGCCGCGGCGGAAAGCGCCTCGATCACGCCGGCCTGATAGCTGCCCAGCGCCCCCCCGCCCTGAAGCACCAGCGCCACCGAATCCGGCAAGGGAAGTGCCCGCGCGCCGCGCCGGCGAGGTTCTACGTCAGCCATGCGCCGTTCCTGCACGGGCGCGGGAACACTTGCAACCGCGCGTTCACTTCGCGCATGTCTGTGCGCAATCGGGATTCAGGCGACAAGGACAACGCGATGCGGCTCGACGATTTCGATCCGGACATCAATGTCGAGGATCAGCGCGGCCAGAACTTCGGCGGCGGCGGCTTCGGTGGCGGAGGCGGTGGAGGCCTGCTCCTCGGCCTGCTGCCGCTGATCGGCAGCCGCTTCGGCTGCGGCGGGATCGTGGTGGTCCTGCTGGTGCTGGCGGTGTTCGGCGGGCTGGGCAATATCGGCTCGATGATCGGCGGCGGCACGGGGGGCACCCCGCAGGTACAGACCGCGCCGCGCGCCTCCACCGGCGGCGGCGCCACGGCGGCCTGCTCGGTGGACGAATCGAGCCGCTCGGCCTGCAACGCGTTCAGCTCGGCGGACAAGACATGGGCGGCGATCTTCGCAAGGTCCGGCGAACGCTTCCGCCAGCCGAAGCTGGTCTTCTATTCGGGCATGGGCCAATCGGGCTGCGGCGCGGCGCAATCGGCGATGGGGCCGTTCTATTGCCCGACCGATCAGGGCATCTATCTCGACACGAGCTTCTTCCGGGAATTGCAGGATCGCTTTCACGCGGCGGGCGATTTCGCGCAGGATTATGTGATCGCACACGAATTCGGCCATCACATCCAGACCTTGCTCGGCACGTCCGATCAGGTCCGCCGCCAGCAGGCACGCGCGAGCGAGACGGAGGGCAACCGCCTCTCCGTGCGGCTGGAGCTGCAGGCGGATTGCTATGCCGGCGTCTGGGCCGCGCAGAACCGCGACCGGCTAGATCCCGGCGACGTGCAGGAGGGCATGACCGCCGCGCAGGCGATCGGCGACGATACGTTGCAGAAGGAATCGCAGGGCCGCGTGGTGCCCGACAGCTTCACCCACGGTACCTCGGCCCAGCGCATGGCGTGGCTGAAGCGCGGGCTGGACTCGGGCGATCCCGCCCAGTGCGATACGTTCTCGGGCGGGATCTGACATTGGTCGCATGAACGGGCGTCACCCCGGCCTTGTGCCGGGGTCCACTGGGCAGCAAGCGGTGGACAAGAGGTTCGGCCCGCACCGCTCGCGGCTTGGTGGACCCCGGCACAAGGCCGGGGTGACGTTCACGGATTCAGGCTCAGCTCAGCGCAGCGCCCCGGCCACCAGCTTGTGCAGCTTCGAATGGAGCGCGTCGTTCGCGGCGAGATATTCGTTGCGTTCGATCGCGCGGTCGCCGCCACGGAAATCGGTGACGAAGCCGCCCGCCTCCTTCACCAGCAGCATGCCGGCGGCGACGTCCCAGATGTTGAGGTTGCTTTCCCAATAAGCGTCGAACCGCCCCGCCGCGACCCATGCCAGATCGAGCGCGGCCGAGCCGAGCCGGCGAATTCCCGCCACCTGCGGCGCGACCGCGCCGAAGATGCGGGTCCATTGCACGAAATCGCCATGGCCGAGGAACGGGATGCCCGTCGCCACCAGCGCCTCCGACGGGTCGCGCCGCGCGGAGACGCGCAGCCGCTCGGTCTGGAGCCACGCGCCCCGGCCCTTCTCCGCCCAGAAGCTCTCGTCGGTCAGCGGCTGGTAGACAAGGGCGGTCGTCACCTCGCGCTTGCCGTTGGCGAGCGGCTCCTCCACCGCGATCGAGATGGAGAAATGCGGGATGCCGTGGAGGAAGTTCGACGTGCCGTCGAGCGGATCGACGATAAAGCGCGGCTTGGAGGGATCGCCCGCGATCTCGCCCCGCTCCTCCATCACGAAGCCCCAGTCGGGCCGTGCGCGGGAAAGCTCCTCGTAGATCGCCTGCTCGGCGCGCTTGTCCGCCATGGATACGAAATCGGCCGGCCCCTTGCGGCTCACCTGAAGCTGCTGGACCTCGTTGAAGTCACGGCGCAGGCGCGGCGCGGCCTTGCGCGCGGCGCGCTCGATGACGGTGAAAAGGCCGGAATGGGATGGCATTTCAATAACTCCCCTCTCCCCTCAGGGAGAGGCTGGTCGCAAAAACCCTCCCCCGAAGGAGAGGGACTCGATCAGGGCCTCAGTCGGCCCGCTTCACATAGGTCTGCTCGTAGACATCGACCACGATCCGCGTGCCGCTGGCGATATGCGGCGGGACCATGATGCGCACGCCATTGTCGAGGATCGCGGGCTTGTAGCTGGAGGAGGCGGTCTGCCCCTTAACCACCGCATCGGCCTCGACGATCGTCGCCTCCACCTGATTGGGAAGCTGGACGGAGATCGGCTTCTCCTCGTGCAGTTCCATAACCACGTCCATCCCGTCCTGAAGGAAGGCGGCCGCGTCGCCGAGCAGGTCGCGCGGCAGCGAAACCTGATCGTAGGTGTCCTTGTCCATGAAGACGAGGCTTTCGCCATCGGCGAACAGGAACTGGAAGTCCTTGGTATCGAGCCGCACGCGCTCCACCGTCTCGGCGGAGCGGAAGCGCACGTTCGTCTTGCGGCCGTCGATGAGGTTCTTCATCTCGACCTGCATATAGGCGCCGCCCTTGCCGGGCTGGGTGTGCTGGATCTTCACGGCGCGCCAGATGCCGCCTTCATATTCGATGATGTTGCCGGGACGAATGTCGACGCCGCTGATCTTCATGGTTCTTGACCTGCTGGAAAGAGCGTTCAGAGCCGCTGTCGGCTCCGGTGGCGCGCGTCTAGCGGCATGGGCGCGATCCGGCAAGACGGGAACCTGAACGCCCTATCCCAGCACCCCGACGAAGGCGCGCACGGCCGCCGCCTCATCCCCGCCCCACACCGCGTTGCTCACCGCGAGGAAATCCGCCCCCGCCTTCACCAGCGGCGCGGCGTTGGCGGGCGTGATCCCGCCGATCGCGACGCACGGCAGCTCGAACAAGGCGGACCACCATGAAAGGAGCACCGGCTCGGCATGATGCCGCACCTCCTTGGTGGTCGTGGGATAGAAGGCGCCGAACGCAACATAGTCCGCGCCCGCCTCGCCCGCCTCCATCGCGAGATGGCGGCTGTCGTGGCACGTCACGCCGATCTGCGCCGACGGGCCAAGCGCGGCGCGCGCCTCGCGCGGGTCGCCGTCCTCCTGCCCCAGATGCACCCCGTCCGCGCCGAGCCTTTTCGCAAGCGCGATCGAATCGTTGACGATGAAGGCGACCTCGCGGTGGGCGCAGATGCGCTGGAGCGGTTCGGCCAGCTTGGCCGCTTCGTGCTGGCCGATATCCTTCACGCGGAACTGGAAGGCAGCGACCGGCCCGGCATCGAGCGCGCGCGCCAGCCTGTCTCCGAACCCAGCCGACACATCGAGCGGGGAGATCAGGTAGAGCTGGCACGGCGGACGGCGGCCGTCACGCACGAAGGCGGCGGCGAAATCGGGGTCGAGCGGGCCGAGCGGGTCTTCTGCGTCCATGCGCTCGCCCTAGCGGGGCTTTCGCCCGGCCTCAATCCTGCGCCTCAATCCTGCGGCTGCGGCGTGGTGCCTTCCTGCTGGGCGCGCTTGATCGCCTGTCGTTCGAGATACCATTGCCGCGCATTCATCTGCGCGCAGCCGGTCTGCCCGCCGCTGCCCACGGCCGAACAGGTATCGGGCAGTCCACCGGCCTCACGCCCCACCTGATCCATCGTCTGCGCGCGGTTTACCCAGCTCTGGTTCTTCGCGGGCACCTCCGGCGGCTTGCGCAATTCCTTGGGCACGCGATACTGATCGTTCGGATTGAGGCGGTTGCACACCACCACCTCGTTCGCGGTGGAGGCGGGGCATTTCTCATTCCCCTGCAACGTCACGCTGCGGATGCGCTGGGGCGGCTTGCCGGTCTCGGCCTGCGCTTCCTGATGCACCGTCTCGCCTGTCTGCGCCGCCAGCGCGGCCGCGGGCATAAGCGCCAGCGCGGCGGGAATCAGCGAACGGAACATGGCGCAAGTCTCCTCGGGTCTTGAAACAGCCTTAGGCCCGGCGGCGTGTATCCGGGCTGAACATGACGATGCGATTACCCGATGTTTCGCGGCAGCAACAGCCGTTGCGATGCGGATGGAATAAGCTAAGGCAGGCGCAATGATCCTGGTCGTCGACAATTACGACAGCTTCACCTGGAATCTGGTCCATTACCTGATGGAGCTGGGCGGGGAAGCGCGCGTCGTGCGCAACGATGCGCTTACCGCCGCCGAGGCACTGGCGAGCGGGGCAGCCGGCTTCCTCATCTCCCCCGGCCCCTGCACCCCGAACGAGGCGGGGATCAGCCTCGATCTGGTCGCGGCCTGCGCCGAAGCGGGCAAGCCGCTGCTCGGCGTATGCCTCGGCCACCAGTCGATCGGGCAATATTTCGGCGGCCGCGTGGTGCGCGGCGGGCTGATGCACGGCAAGACCTCCCCGATCACGCATGACGGGACGGGCGTGTTCGCCGGCCTCCCTTCCCCCTTCACCGCGACGCGCTATCACTCGCTGATCGTGGAGGACGTGCCGGAGACGCTGGCGGTCAACGCCACCGCGCCGGACGGATCGGTGATGGGCCTGCG
>JAYRJH010000105.1:8382-8846 GCA_041906415.1 Sphingomonas sp.
TTCCCATCCACGGCGTGCAGTTCCATCCCGAGAGCATCGCGACCGAGCACGGCCATGCGCTGCTCGCCAATTTCGTCAAGCTGACGGCAGGCGCGTGACGCTCCCCGATCCTTCCGCCCCGCTATCCCGAGAGGATGCCGCGCGCGCCTTCGCCGACCTGCTCGACGCGAAGGCCGGCGAGGAGGAGATCGCCGCCTTCCTGATCGTGCTCAGCGATCGCGGCGAGACCGCGACCGAGATCGCGGAGGCCGCGCGCGCGCTGCGTGACCGGATGATCCCGATCCGCGCACCCGCCAACGCCATCGACGTGTGCGGCACCGGGGGCGACGGGCACCATACGCTCAACGTCTCCACCGCCGTCAGCATCGTGATCGCGGCGTGCGGCGTGCCGGTCGCCAAGCATGGCAACCGCGCCGCATCCTCCAAGGCGGGAGCCGCCGACACCCTCGCGGCGCTCGGCCTCG
>JAYRJH010000106.1:0-3736 GCA_041906415.1 Sphingomonas sp.
CGCGAGCCTGTTCCATGATCCCCTGAATCGAAACGGTTGAGGGAAGCGCGCATGGCTATCGATGGCAAGGTCGTTCTGGTCACCGGCGGCGGGCAGGGGATCGGGCGCGGCATCGCGCTCAGGCTGGCGCGCGACGGCGCGGATATCTGCATCGTCGATATCAACCGCGAGGCGGCCGATGCGGTCGCCGCGGAGGTCGCGGCCGTGGGACGAAAGGCCAGCGTGTTCATCGCCGACGTGGGCGATCGCGCGCAGGTCCATGCCGCGATCGATCATGCGGAGGCGACGCTGGGCGGCTTCGACGTGATGATAAACAACGCCGGCATCGCGCAGGTGCAGCCGCTGTCCGACGTGACGGAGGCGGAGATCGACCGTATCTTCCGCATCAACGTGAACGGCGTGATCTGGGGGATGCAGGCGGCGGCGGCGAAGTTCGTCGCGCGCGGGCAGAAGGGCAAGATCCTCAACGCCTGCTCGATCGCCGGGCAGGATGGAGCGGCGATGCTCGCGGTCTATTCCGCCACCAAGTTCGCGGTGCGCTCGCTCACGCAATCGGGGGCGAAGGAGTTCGCCGGCAAGGGCATCACGGTCAACGCTTATTGCCCCGGCATCGTCGACACCGGCATGTGGGAGGAGATCGACGAGCGCTTCACCGCCGTCACCGGCGCGCCGCGCGGCACGATCTCGAAGCGCGCGATCAGCGGCATCGCGCTCGGCCGGATGGAGACGCCGGACGACGTGGCCTGCCTCGTCTCCTTCCTCGCCGGGCCGGATTCGGATTACATGACCGGCCAGTCGATCATGGTCGACGGGGGAATCGTGATGCGGTGAGTTCATGGCGAAGGCGGTGATCGTCGGCGGCACGGGGCAGATCGGACTCGCCCTTGCCAGCCGGTTACGCGGCGAGGGCTGGCAAGTTGTCCTCACCAGCCGCCGCGCTTTTGCGCCACCCGCTGGCTGCACGCATCTGGCGATCGACGCGCGTGACGGAGAACGGCTCCGCCACGCCATCGGCACCGATACCGATCTGCTGGTGTCATGCGCTGCGTTCGATGCCGGCGACGGGCACGGGCTTGCGGCGGCGGGGCGCGACGCGGGGCATATCGTCGCTATCTCCAGCGTAAGCGTCTATCGTGACGCCCTCGGCCGCACATTGGACGAAGCCGCGCGCCATGGCTTCCCCGACTTTCCCATGCCGCTGACCGAGCAGAGCCTCACCGTAGCGCCGGGATCCGGAACCTATTCGACGCGCAAGATCGCGATGGAGCATGCTCTGCTGGAGGGCAGTTCGCGTCCGGTGACGATCCTGCGTCCCGCCGCGATCCACGGCCCCGAAAGCAGACATGCGCGCGAATGGTGGTTTGTGAAGCGGCTGCTCGACGGCCGGCGGACCATCCCGCTCGCTTATGGCGGCCGGAGCCGGTTCCAGACAACCTCTGTCGCCGCGATCGTCGATGCGGCCTGCGCGGCGGCACGCGGCAAATTGTGCGGCATCGCTAACGTGGCCGACGCCGATTGCCCCAGCGTCGCGGAGATCGGGAGGGCGATCATGGATATCATGGGCGTGGAGGCGGCGCTGATCGGGATGCCCGACGATCCGGCCTATCCCCCCGCGCACGGCCGCACCCCGTGGTCGCTGCCTCGCCCGATGATATGCACCGGCATCGCGGCATCGCCGCTCCGCTACCGCCAGTCTGTGCCGCCCGCCATCGACTGGCTCCGGCGGAACGTCACGACCGGGAACTGGCGCGAGCGCCTGCCGCAGCTTGCGGCCTATCCCGGCGATCTGTTCGACTATGCGGCGGAAGACCGTGCGATCGCCTTGCCCGGCACCGTCTCCCTCGCCGTCTGACGCCTATTTCCGCTCCCACGCCTTCTCCCCGCCGATCCACGTCTGCTCCACCACCGTCTTGCGCAATTCGGTCGGGCTGGCGTTGAGCGGATCGCGATCGACGATGATGAAATCGGCGCGCTGGCCCGGCGCGAGGATGCCGAACTTCGCTTCCGCGAAGCCGGCATAGGAAGCGCCGCCGGTATAGGCCCACCACGCCTGTTCGCGCGTCACCGCTTCCTCGGGCCGCCAGCCGCCATAGGGCTGGCCGTCCGCGTCCTGCCGGGTGAAGGCCGCCGCCCAGCCCGCCCACGGATCGGGCTTCTCGACCGGCGTGTCGGAGCCGAAGGCGAGCTTCGATCCGTTGGCGAGCATGGACTTCCACGCATAGGCCCCCGCCAGCCGCTGCGAACCGAGCCGCGCCTCCGCCATCGTGCGGTCGCTCGTCTGGTGGACCGGCTGCATCGAGGCGATCGTGCCGAAACGCCCGAAGCGCGGAAGATCGTCCGCGGCGACGACCTGCGCATGCTCGATGCGCCAGCGGCGATCGCCGGTATAGGTGTCGGACAAGGCCTGGATCGCGTCGAGCACCTGCTGGTTGGCGCGGTCGCCGATCGCGTGGACGGCGATCTGGAAACCGTCCATCGCCGCGCGGCTCATCTGGTTCTGGAGCTGCGCGTCGCTGTTGAAGCCGAGGCCGGACTGGCCCGGCGCATCGGCATAAGGCGCCTTCAGCCACGCCCCGCGCGAGCCGAGCGCGCCGTCCGCGAAGAGCTTCACGCCCCCCATGCGCAGCCGGTCGCCATAGAGCCACGGCGTCGGCCCCTTGCCGCCGATGCGGCTGGCGGTCTCGACGCCATAAGCATAGCTCATCACGCGGATGCGCATCGCGCCGATATCGGCCATCCGGCGATAGCTCAGCCAGTCGTCCAGGGTGGTGCCCATGTCCGCGATCGCGGTGACGCCATAGGCCAGCAGCACCTGCTGCGCGGCGAGGAAGGCGGCGTCGCGCTCCTTGGGCAGAGGCTGGGGGATCATCTTCGCGATCAGCTGCGTCGCTGCATCGACGAACACGCCCGCCGGCTGGCCGCCCGCGCCTTTCTCGATCCGTCCGCCATCGGGCGTCGGCGTGGCGGCGGTGACGCCTGCCTCGCGCATCGCGACGCTGTTCGCCCAGCCGGCATGGCCGTCCGCGCGCTCCAGCCAGACGGCATGGCCGCCCGCGACGGGATCGAGGTCGGCGGCGGTCGGGAAGCGGCCCAGCCCCCACACTTCCTGATTCCAGCCGCGTCCGATGATCCACTTCCGATCCGGGTTGGCGGCGATATAGGCCGCGATCCTCGCCTTCGCCTCGTCGAGCGATTTCGTGTCCGACAGGTCGAGCGACATCGCGGCGAAGCCCAGCGCCTCGACATGCCCGTGCGCATCGATGAAGCCGGGGAGCAGCACCTTGCCCTTCATGTCCGCGCGCCAGTCATAGCGCGGGCCGGGGTCCTTCTTGGTCGGCTTGCGCGGCTCCTCGTTCACGGGGATCAGGCGGACGACCTTGCCGTCCTTGTCCATCACCAGCGCCTTGAAGCGCACGACCTTGCCGTCACGATCGAGCGTGATGCCCTGCACATTGTCGATCAGCGCATCCGCCAGCGCGGGCGTCGGCAGGGTCGCGGCCACCGCCAGCAGCAGCGCCCTCATCGCGGCAGCCTCCGCACCAGCGCGCTGGTGTCCTGCCGCCCGCCGCCGATCTTCTGCACCTCGGCATAGAATTGATCGACCAGCGCCGCGACCGGCAGCACCGCGCCGTTGCGCTTCGCCTCGTCGAGCGCGAGGCCGAGATCCTTGCGCATCCAGTCGATCGCGAAGCCGAAGTCGAACTCATCCTTCGCCATCGTCCCCCAGCGGTTGACC
>JAYRJH010000106.1:3746-8793 GCA_041906415.1 Sphingomonas sp.
GCGCCGCCGGACACCGCCTCGAACACCTTGTCGAGATCGAGGCCGCTCGCCTGCGCGAACCGCAGCGCCTCGCTCAGGCCCTGCACCACGCCGGCGATGCAGATCTGGTTGACCATCTTGGTCTGCTGCCCCGCCCCCGCCGGGCCGACATGGACGATGCGCGCGGCATAGGCCTCCATCACCGGCCGCGCCTTCGTCATCGCCCCGTCGGAACCGCCGCACATGATCGATAGCTGGCCCTTCTCCGCGCCGGCCTGCCCGCCGGAGACAGGCGCATCGACCGAAAGCGCGCGCGCCGCCGCCAGCCGCCGCGCGATATCGGCGGAGACGGTGGTGTGGTCGATGAACACCGCATCGTCGCGCATCGCGGCGAACGCGCCGTCGGGGCCGAGCGTCACCTGCTCCAGATCGGCGTCGTTGCCGACGCACGTCACCACCGCGTCCGCCCCCATGGCGGCGGCGGCCGGCGTGTCCGCGACGCGCAGCCCGGTCGCCTCCGCTTTCGCGCGGGTGCGGTTGTAGACGGTGAGGTCATGTCCGGCGCGGGCGAGGTGCCCGGCCATGGGGGCGCCCATCACGCCCGTGCCGATGAATGCGATCTTCATGGGCGAGGGATTAGGCGGAGTTTCCACGGCGCGCCAGATGGTCTAGGCGGCTTCCCTCTCCGCCGCCTGTCGCGGCGCTTCATGGAGGTTATGTTGGCAAGCCTTGCGATGAGCAGCGAATCCCTCCCCGTCACGATCGACGATGTGCGCGCGGCGCACATGCGGATTCGCGACTCGATCGTGCGCACGCCGACCCTCATCAGCAAGACGCTCTCCCAGCTCACCGGCGCGACCGTCTATCTGAAGTTCGAGAACCTGCAGTTCACCGCCGCCTACAAGGAGCGCGGCGCGCTCAACACCCTGCTCCAGCTTTCGGACGAGGCGAAGGCGCGCGGCGTGATCGCGGCCTCGGCGGGCAACCATGCGCAGGGGCTGGCCTATCACGCCAACCGGCTGGGCGTGCCCGCGACGATCGTGATGCCCACCACCACGCCGATCGTGAAGGTGACGCAGACGCAGGGCCATGGCGCGACCGTGGTGCTGCAGGGCGACACGTTCGACGCGGCCTATGCCCATGCCCGCACGATGGAGGCGAACGAGGGGTTCACCTTCGTCCATCCCTTCGACGATCCGCGCGTGATCGCGGGCCAGGGCACGGTCGCGCTGGAGATGCTGGAGGACGCGCCGGATATCGATACGTTCATCACCCCGATCGGCGGCGGCGGGCTGATCTCCGGCATGGCGACCGTTGCCGCCGCCGCGCCGCGCCCGATCGAGGTGATCGGCGTGCAGGCGGAGCTTTTCCCCTCCATGTTCAACCGGCTGAACGGCACGCATCTGCCCTGCGCCGGGGATACGCTGGCCGAAGGCATCGCGGTGAAGGAGCCGGGCGGCATCACCTCGAAGATGGTCGAGGCCCTGGTCCGCGAGATCCTGCTCGTCTCCGAACGCAGCCTCGAGGAGGCCGTGAGCCTGCTGCTCCAGATCGAGAAGACGGTGGCTGAGGGCGCGGGCGCGGCCGGGCTAGCCGCGCTGATGCAGCATGGCGATCGCTTCCGGGGCAGGACGGTGGGCATCGTGCTGTGCGGCGGCAATATCGACACGCGGCTGCTCGCCAACGTGCTCCTGCGCGATCTGGCGCGCTCCGGGCGGCTGGCGCGGCTGCGCATCCGGCTGCAGGATCAGCCCGGCTCGCTCTACAATGTCGCGCGCATCTTCGACGAGCAGCGGGTCAACATCATCGAGGTCTATCACCAGCGCGTCTTCACCTCGCTACCCGCCAAGGGGCTGATCGCGGACATCGAGTGCGAGGCGCGCGATCGCGGGCACCTCGACCGGCTGATGACCGCGCTGCGCGACGGCGGATATGAGGTGAGCCAGATCGAGGTGGCCTGACCCGGTAGGGGAAGGGCGCCCGCGCTTATCGTGGTTAACGGGCTTTTCACCTTTGGCGTGACGATCCATAGTCCTTCGACGGCGTGAATGGTCGCGCCGCTGAAGAGGGTTCAAGCCCGGTGACGGCGCCATTCCGCTTTCCGCGTTTCTTCGTGACCAGTCCCGCGCCCTGCCCCTATCTGCCGGGGCGGCAGGAGCGGAAGGTGTTCACCGAGCTTTCCGGCCCGAACGCGAGCGAGCTGAACGACGCGCTGAGCCGCATCGGCTTCCGCCGCAGCCAGTCGGTCGCCTATCGCCCGTCGTGCGCGGGGTGCGCGGCCTGCGTGTCCGTGCGGGTGGTGGCGCATGAGTTCGCCGCCAACGCCACCCAGCGCAAGTTGCTGCGCCGCCATGCCGATCTGGAGGTGACGGCCTGCCGCCCATGGGCGACCGACGAGCAATTTCAGCTCCTCCGCACCTACCTCGCCGCCCGCCATCCGGACGGCGGCATGGCGGGCATGAATGAGAACGATTATGCCGACATGGTCGAGCAGTCGCCGGTCAATTCGGTGATCGTCGAATATCGCGAGCCTGCGGTGAACGGCGCGCAGGGCCGGCTGGTCGGAGCATGCCTGACGGACCGGCAGGCGGACGGGCTGTCGATGATCTACAGCTTCTTCGCCGTCGATCGCGAGGCGCGGCCGGGAATGGGCAATCTCATCATCCTCGATCACATCCTGCGCGCGCGCAACGCGGGGCTTCCCTACGTCTATCTCGGCTATTGGGTGAAGGGCTCCGCGCGAATGGAATACAAGACGCGCTACCAGCCGCTGGAAATCCTCAGCCCGCGCGGGTGGATGCTGGCGGAGGAGAAGGAGATGGCGGGGGTTTAGGGGAACGGCTCTTATTGGGCCAGTGTCTGTATGAACCCATCCGTCTCGGTGATACGGATGGTGTGAATCATCTTATCATTGCCAAACTGATATTGCACCGCGCGGGTTTGATAGCGCGGATCGAATAAAGCGTGGGGATTGTTCGGCAGATTCGATCTGTCGTCGAACTGGTCGATCACCAGAATCGAATCTTGGCCGGTAGCATATCCCAGGACGCGACGGTCCACTTTACCCAATCGATGTCGTTCGAGCGCCAGCCAAGCCTCCTTCCCCGCTGTAACCTCTTTGCCATTGACCCAGACTTTCAGGTCACCCGCCAAATCGGCGGCATAAAGGTCGAAGGTCGCTGCCGTTTGCGTCGGGACGACGTGCCTGGCGGCGTTGACGATAAATTCCGGCGGCGGGGGTCCGGGCGATGCAAACGCGGCACCGGCCGGAAACAGACTCAGGGCGACCGCCGCGCGAGCCATCGCAATTGTTACGGTGCGAAGCATTCCGGATCTCCGACGAACAGCCGTTTATAGGCGCGACCCGCTCAATCACAAAAGGCGGAATCAGAGGTGAAATCCGCCGCCTTGCTCTATGATCCCGCACCCTCCGACAGCCCCGCCAGCATGTCCGGCGTCAGCAATTGCGGCAGGACGCGCGGTTCCTTCGCGCGCGGGGCATACCAGAGGTAGAGCGGCACCCCGGCGCGCCCGTTCGCCTCGATGAAGCGGCCCAATGCCGGGTTGCCGTCGGTCCAGTCGCCGACCAGCACCGCCACACCGCCCCTGGCGAAGGCGTGCGACACGCGGCTGGTTTCGATCGCGGCTTTCTCGTTGACCTTACAGGTAAGGCACCAGTCGGCGGTAAAATAAGCGAAGACCGGCCGCCCCTCGGCCCGCAGCGCCGCCAGCCGCGCCTCGCTGAACGGCTCCGCGCCCGCCACCGCCGCGCGGGAGACCGCGCCGGGATGGAGCAAAGCCACCGCAGCCAGCGCGGGCAGGGCGACGAGCGCCGGCCACCATGCGCGATCCCGCCCGGCCGCCTGCCGCCGCCCCGTCCACCACAGGCCGATCGCCAGCGCCGCCAGCACGGCGCACGCGATCGCCAGCCCGTTCGCGCCCGTCTGCCGCCACAACACCCAGCCGAGCGCCAGCGCGGTGAGCGCCATCGGCACGGACAGGACAAGCCGCAGCCGCGCCATCCACGCTCCCGGCCTCGGCAGCCTGCGCCGCAACGCGGGGACGAAGCCGATCAGCAGGAAGGGAAGCGCGATGCCAAAGCCGAGGCCGGCGAACACCATCATCGCCGCCGCCGTCGGCAGCACCAGCGCGGCCCCCAGCGCAGCCCCCATGAAAGGCCCGGAGCAGGGCGTCGCGACGAAGGCAGCCAGCGCGCCGGTGGCGAAGGCGCCGGTCGTGCCGCCGCTCCCGGCGAAGCGCGGGGTCGGCAACTCGAACAGCCCCGCGAGGTTGAGCGCGATTCCCGCCACCAGCACCAGCAGCAATGCGATCACGCGCGGATCCTGCAACTGGAACGCCCAGCCCGCCATGCTCCCGCCCGCACGGAGCGCGAGCAACACGCCGCCGAGCGCGAGGCAGACAAGGATCACCCCCGCCGCATAGGCCACGGCCTCGCGCCGCGCGGTCGCTTCCGTCTCGCCGGCGCGGGCGAGGCTGAGCGCCTTGAGGCTCAGGATCGGGAAGACGCAGGGCATGACGTTCAGCAGCAGCCCGCCGATCACCGCCCCGGCAAAGGCCGCCAGCGCCGCGCCCCAGCCGCCGGACGCGGGCGCGACAACGCCCGGCTCCGCCACGATCGACAGGCCACGCCTGTCACCGGTGGTCAGCACGCCCTCGATCCGGCCGGAGACGGGCTGGGCCGCGCCCTTTCCCTCGATCACCAGCCGGTCGCCGTCACGCGTCGCCTTCTGCGGCGCGGCGAAGTCCACCGCGCCCGCCGCGAATGGATAGAAATAGGCATCCTTCACCGGCGCATCGGCCGGGAAAGGCACTCCGAGCCGGAAAGCGCCGCCGCTCGCCTGCCACGTCGCCGTAACGCCGAGCGGGCGCGGCAAGGCGCGCCGCCACGCGTCGAAGCGCGCGGCATAGGCCGGGTCCGGCGCGCCGTCACCGATCGTCAGCACGGTCTCCAGCGTCTGCGTTTCCGGCACGCAAAGGTCGCTGGTGCAGACCAGATAGTCCGCCTTCACCCGGATCGGCAGCCGCGTGCCCGCCTCCAGCCCCGTCG
>JAYRJH010000107.1:0-8775 GCA_041906415.1 Sphingomonas sp.
AGGGCGCGTCGCGCATGTCGTCGGTATTGGGCTTGAAGGTGAGGCCGAGGATCGCGACCGTCTTGCCGCGCGGCTCCCCGCCCAGCGCATTGAGCACCTTGCGCCCCATGGCCCGCTTGCGCGCGTCGTTCACCTGCACCACCGCCTCGACGATCCTGACCGGCGTCTCGAAATCCTCCGCGGTCTTGAGCAAGGCCAGCGTGTCCTTCGGGAAGCACGAGCCGCCATAGCCGGGGCCGGCGTGGAGGAACTTGCGCCCGATGCGGTTGTCCAGCCCGATGCCGCGCGCCACGTCCTGCACGTTCGCGCCGACCGCCTCGCACAGGTCGGCCATCTCGTTGATGAAGGTGATCTTGGTCGCGAGGAAGGCGTTGGCGGCATATTTGGTCAGTTCCGCCGTGCGCCGCCCGGTGAACAGGATCGGGCTCTCGCCGAGGTAGAGCGGGCGATAGACCTCGCGCATCACCGCGCGGGCGCGTTCGTCGTCGGTGCCGATGACGATGCGGTCGGGGCGCTTGAAGTCGCCGATCGCGGCGCCCTCGCGCAGGAATTCGGGGTTGGAGACGACCGAGAAATCGCCGTCCGGGCGGGCATCGCGCAGGATCTGCTCCACGCGGTCGCCGGTGCCGACCGGAACGGTCGACTTGTTGACCACCACCAAGGGCCCGGTCGCGGCGCGCGCGATCTCCTCGGCCGCCGCATAGACGTAGCTCAGGTCCGCATGGCCGTCGCCGCGCCGCGAGGGCGTACCGACCGCGATGAACACCGCGTCCGCGCCGGCGACACCGGCCGCAAGATCGGTGGTGAAGGCCAGCCGTCCCGCCGCGACATTGTTCGCGACGAGTTGCTCGAGGCCCGGCTCGTAGATCGGCATCCGTCCGGCGAGCAGCGACTCGATCTTGTCCTGCGCCTTGTCCACACAGGTCACGCTATGGCCGAAATCGGCGAAGCACGCGCCGGAAACCAAGCCGACATAGCCTGAACCGATCATCGTGATGCGCATCTGAACTCCTTTGGTGGCGGCTGTCGCCTTCCATCGGCTCTAGGGGCCATGCCCTCAAACGGCAACGGCGCGATTATCGGAGGAACGGGACAAGCGGCGAGCAGGCCATCGCTGGCGGCTGGCGGCTGGCGGCTGGATGACGCGCGGACGAACTGCGGTGTCAAACAGAATTTACCGGCGGAACCGGCGAACAATCAAACCTTCCGCGGAACACAAAAAAAGGGAGGCCGGCAATGCCGACCTCCCGATTTTTTCGTCGATGATCGACCTTACTGGCCCGAACCCGGACCGTAGGTGATCTCCACGCGACGGTTCTGCACCTCGCGAACGCCATCGGCGGTCTGCACGCGCAGGTGCGTCTTGCCGAACGCCTGGGTGGCGATCACGCCATCCGGGATCGACTTGGACGTCAGGTAAGCCTTCACCGCGTCCGCACGACGCTGCGACAGGCCCATGTTGTACTTCGCCGAACCGGAGGTATCGGTGAAGCCCGCGACCATGACCTGCGCGTTGCCGCAGCTCTGATACTGGGTAACGGCGTTGTCGAGGATCGACGCTGCTTCCGGCGTGATGTCCGACTTGTCCCATTCGAAGAAGACAATGAACGGACCCGGCGAGCACACCACTTCCGGCGGCGGAGGCGGCGGAGGCGGCGGGGGAGGCGGCGGCGGGGGCGGAGGCGGCGGCGGCGGCGGCGGAGCAGCCGGCTCACCGAAGTTATACGCCAGGCCGAGCAACAGGCTGTGCGACCGGAAGCGGCCGTCATACGCCGAACCCGCGATGTCGGTCAGCTTCACGCCGCCCGCGTTGAAGAAGCGATACTTCAACGAGACGTCGACATGCTGGCTGAGCGGCGCGCGAACGCCAGCCAGGGCCTGCCAAGCGAACACGGTGTCCGAATCGTTGAGCGTCGAGCCACCGGTGCCGGCGATCTTGACGCGGCTCTTCACGCGCGCCACGCCCGCGCCGCCACCGACGAAGCCCTGGAGGCCATCATCCGGACCGAAATCGAGCAGGCCGTTCAGCATGAAGCTGAGCGCCGACGAACGGCCATAGACGTTGCTGAACGTGCCTGCGGGCTGGTCGGGGAAGCCGGGAACCGGGGTCGCCCCGGTCGCCTGATAGCTGTCCAGGCTGGCCGAGCGGTAGCCGACCTCGGTTTCAAGGCGGAAACCGCCGAAATCGTAGCCGATCACGCCATCGACGTCATAGCCATAATTGTGATTGACGGTCGAGGTGCCCGACAGCCCGGTGCGCGCACCGGCGATATCGTAATTGATATCCTCGACAATCATCCCGCCGGCATCGGCGCCCACATACCACGCCTTGTCACGCGCAAGCGCCGGCGAGGCAAGTGCGGTGGAGGCAAGTGCCACTACAACGGCAAGCTTCCGCATCATAATCCCCTTTCCATGGTGTCACTACGGACAACGCAAACTCACTATCGAAAGGAAGGTTTCCGCGCAAGCACGCAAAAACATCTATTTGTTGCATAATAGCAACAACCTTTCACCCAATCAGCCCGTGATGGCGCATGGCCGCGAGCATGGCGTTCAGCGCGGCGCGCGCCTCGCCGTCGATCACGCCGCCGCCGGCCGGATCGGGAATCGCGGCCGCGCGGGCGCCGAGCACCTGCACGCCGCCGATCGCCACCCGCGTCGCGTTGACCTCGCCCAGCAGCCACGCGCCGGATTCATAGCGCGCGCCCACGCCGTCCGCCACGCTCCACGCGGTCATCCCTTCCGACGGCGCGACGAAACGCCAGCCGCCGGCGGTCCAGCCCGCCAGCGCGCCGGCCCGCCCCGCCCACGCGCCGACGGGCGAGGAGCCGACGATCCAGCAATCGCCAGGCGCGGGATCGGCGGGCGGCCCATCCACCCCCACCGCGCGCACCACCGCCTGCGTAGCGATGTCGAGCAGGGCGAGCGCCTCGTTATGGTCGTTCTCCTTCTGCGCCTGCCCCGGCTGCAACAGGGGCATGGCGAGGCGGGGGGATCGTTCGTCTCCCATCGTCTTCTCCTTCAGATCGTGATCGTTGCGGGGGGCGAAGCGCCGTTGGTGCCGATCTGCACGACGCCGATCGTCACCGGGCGCGCGCCGAGATCGCCGGCCGCGAGCGAAAGGAACGGCGCGTCGGTCGCGAAGCCTGCGCCATCGGCGATGATTTGCTCGCGCTCCTCGCCCAGCGGCGTGTCCGTCCCGTCGCGCCAGCGCCAGCCGGTGCGGCCGCGCCGCCGCCAGCGGAGCGTCACGCCGCCATCGTCCCGCGCCTCCGCGACGAGATGGACGGGAGCCGGCGGCAGGATCGACGCGCCGGTCAGCACCGCCGTCGTCTCGGCCATATCCGCCACCGCATCGGCGCCGACCCGCACCGCCTGGCCCGGCGAGGCCGCGAGCGAGACGGCCGCCAGCGTCTCCGCCTCGATCAGCACGAAACGCGCATCCGGCGCATGGCCGGCAGCCTCCGTGCCCCGCCGCCCGCGCCACAATCCGCTCAGCCGCCAGCGGCGCGGCCCCACCTGTCGCGCCGCGGCGAACTGGATCAGTTCGCTCCCCACCAGCGCCAGGTTCGCGCCACGATCGATCGCGCCCGCATCCGCGCCGGCCAATGTCATGTCCTCATGCGCCAGATCGACCGTGAGCACGTTGCGCCGGTCGACCAGAGTCACCGGCCCGGCCGCCAGGCCGTCGGCAAGCACGCCGAGCGTCGCGGGCAGCGCCGTCCCGCCGATCGCCGTCCAGCTCGCGCCGTCATCCAGCGACCAGCGCAGGGCCGCGCGCCGCCAGCCCGGCCCGGTCCCCGCCGCGGCGACCAGCAGGCGCGGCTCGCTCAGCAGCGCCTCGTCCAGAGCGGGCAGCTCGAAGGCATGGAGGATCGTCTCCCCCGCCACCGCATCGGGCGCGCCCAGCACGCGGCCGGAGGAAGCGGTCGTCGGCAGCGTCGCGGGCCTTTCCGCGACCAGATCGAAGCGCATCGCCATACCCTCCAGCGCGGCGGAGACGACGCGCCAGCGCCCGCTCTCCCCGGCGATCGCCACGCGGTCGCCCGGCGAAACCGCGATCGCCCCCGCGTCGCTGCTCACGCGACGGGTGACGCGCTCGGTCTCGGCGCGGGCGAGCATCGCGGTGGCCATCGCCTTCGCCGCGCCAGCGCCGATCGCGGCGGGAACATCCACGGTCTCGCCGCGATTGCCCGCCCCCGGCCTGACCGCGCGCTGGAGGCCGGTCTGGTAATCGCGCGCCGGATCGTAATGCGCGACCGATATCGCCCGCGGCACCGTCTCGATCGGGCGTACGGAGCGCCCCTTGCGCGCATCCGCCCCGCCCGCATCCTCGATCGTGAGCAGCGCGCCCGCTCCGGCCGCGCGCATCTCCAGCCCGTCGCCGACGGGCGCGAAGCGGCAGCCGCCGATCCGCCCCAGCGTGTCGATCACCGCGCGCATCGTGTCGCCGTAGGCGGAGAAGCCGTCGATCCGGTCCGCCACCCCGCCGTCGCGCACCGCGCCGCCACTCACCGCCTGCGCCACCGCGCCGATGACAACCGGCCCGGCGTCCGCGATCACCTCGAAGGTGAGCGAGGGGATGCGGTTGCCGTAATCCTCCAGCGCCATGTCCTCGAACACGGCATAGGCGATTCCGCGATGCGCGGGCGTCAGCGCCGCGCCTTCCGCGCTGGCGATCAGCGGATCGGCCGGCTGGTCCTCGCCGCCGGTATGGAGGCGGAAGCGGGTCGCGCTCTTCCAGTCGCCGCCCGCCCCGCGCAGCAGCTTCCCATCCGCCCAGATCCGCCCGACGCCCTGGATCGGCCGCGCCGACAAGGCCACCGCGAAGGACGAGGAATAGCTGTAGGAGGTGACGCTCGGCCGCCCCTTGCCCCCGCCGCTGGTGGAGCGATGCTCGACCAGGTCGGTGGCCCAGATCACCGATCCCGCGACGCGCATCGTGCCGAACATCTTCGGTATCTGCGTGCCGTAGCTGGAGGTCTGCACCGCAAGCTCGGTCAGCCTCGGCCCTTCGCGCCCCTTGGGCCTGAAGATCAGGTTCTGGTCGATCGTCTGCCCGAGCGCGGCCCCGATCGCTCCGCCGATCGGCCCGCCGATCGCGGTGCCGACCACGGTCAGCAACAATGTCGCCATATCTTACTCCTCGATCCGCCATGCGGCGATCACCGGCCACGGCGGCGCACCCGGCCGCTCGACCACGCGCCGCAACCCGGCATCGGCGTGGATGACGCCGCTTTCCGTCCTGATCGCCAGATGCAGCCCGCTCCCGGCGCGGCACAGCAGCAGGTCGCCCGCCGCATCGCCCGCGCACCGCGCAAGCCCGCGCAATGCCTCCCGCCCGATCGCGGCCTCCCCGGCACGCAGCGAATAGCCGGACGGCACCGCGCCCGGATAACCGCCCGCCCTCAGCGCCCATGCGGCGACGCCCACGCAATCCAGCCCGAACGCCGGATCGCGCCCCTGCGCCCGGAACCGCGCGCCGAGCGTCCCGCGCGCCGCCGCCACGACACGTTCCGCGCGCGTCATCCGCCGGGGTAACGCGTCAGGAGGTCGATGCCGGGCAGGTAAGGCTCGCCGCGAAAGTTCGCCGCATTGCCGAATCGCGCGGCGCATGTGGCGATCGTGCGGTCGCATCCCTCGGTCATCTCCACCAGCGCGCCCGCCTCCACCGCGAAGGGCGGCAGCATCCGCAGCGTGACTCTTGCCCCGGCGGAGCTTGTGACCGCGCTTTCCAGCCCGCCGTTCGCGCCGCCGAACCAGCGCAGCAGCCCGCCGCCCCAGGCATCGGGCGAAGGCTCCGCGCGATCGAGCGTCAGCACCTCCTCATCGGCGGAAAGGACGCGCGCGAACCGCCGCCGCCCGGCCATCGGCACGCGGCAGCGCCGGTCGCCCAGCGTCGCGCGGCAATCGGGGGAGGTGGCTTCCGTCGCCGGCTGGTCCAGCACGGCGGCCGCGCCGCGCAATTCGGCGGTGAAGGCGTTGTCGCCCAGCTCCACCGCCCCGATCGTCCCCTCGCCCAGCGGCGCGACAGTCCCTTCCGCCCGGTCCAGCGCGAACATCACGACCCGCGCGCCGTCCCACCGGCCGGCGAGCAGGTCGCGCTCGGTGATCGCGGCGCTGGAGAGCGCGCCCCTGGCGTCCATCGTCGCCGGGTCGAGGCCGTCGCCGCGCACGATCGCCGAAGGGGTCATGCCCGGCGCGGCGCGATAGGTCATGCCGTCCACCTGCAGATCGCGGTCGTGATCGGTCAGCCCGATCGTCACGCCGTCGCGCCGCTCGACGCACCAGCAGATCGCGAGATGCGTCACCCGGTCCATCGTCACGCCTCCCGTATCTCGATCAGTGGGACGGACGGCGCCGCGCCCGCGAGGAAGGTCTGCCGCGTCACGGTCAGCCGGTCCTCGGCGAAGCGGACCGGCACGTCGAAGGCGAAGGAGGCGGTGATCTCCGCCCCCGCGGCGGGCGCGACATCCAGCACCACCATCCCGCCGTCCTCCAGCGAGAAGGCCGTGGTCGCCACGCCCGCCACCTTAACCGACACGCTGCCCGAAACGGGCCGCGTGATCCGCCGCGCGGCATCGCCATAATGCTTGACCAGCGCGAAGCGCCGCGTGGTTCCGTCGCCGGTGCCGATCGCCTGATCCTCCGCCTCCGCATCGAACGGGTCGCGCAGGCGGAAGCCGCGCGCCGGCCCGCCGCGCGCGCGGAAGAAATCGAGAAGCGCGCGGATATCCGCCTCGCCGCGCACGCCCGGCCCGACATCGTAGCGGGTCCGCGCCTCCCCCCACGCGACGTTGCGCGTCTCGCGCCCGCCGGCGCTGGTGACGATGGTGGTGGAAAACTCGGGCGCCACCTCCGCCTCGCGGCCGAGCGCGAGCGGGAACAGCACGTCGTCGAACGCGGTCACATCCTCCTCCTCATCCCAATGCACCAGCCCGTCGCGCATCACCTGCGGCAAGGCCCAGAAGTAAGCGCGGCGAACGCCACGCCGCCGCGCGGCTCCGGCCGCCGCGTCGATCAGCCGCCACTGCGCGCTGTCCTCCGCGTTCAGCACGAAGCCGGAGAGATAGTCCTGCTTCTCCGGCGGATAGCCGAGCCGAGCCGCCGCCGCCCGCGCGCCATCGCGCGAGGAGGCGGTGTCGCCCGCCGTCACCCAGTCGTAATCCTCGAGCTGGAGCACATCGAACGCCGGGAAGGCCCAGCCGACCGGCAGGTTCGCCCGCCGCGCATGGGGCGCATCCGCGTCCAGCACCGTCGGCAGATAGGCGAGCAGATGCGTCTCGCAATCCGGCGCCGCCGCCCTCACCGCCGCGCACAGGCTGGCGGTGGAAGCGGCCAGCGCCGCGCCCGCCGCGTCGAGCGTGGCGATCTCGCTCGCGCTCTTGCTCCCCCGCATCGAGGCGATGGGCACCGGCGCGAAGGCGGCGACCGCGCTCGCGTCATAGAGGCACGGCCGCCCGTCCGGCATCGTCCACCACCACGGCTCGCCGATCTGGAACTTCGGGGGTAGCCCCGCCGCCGCGCCGATCGCGACGAACGCCCGCGCGATCCCCTGGAGATACGCCATCGCCTCCGCGTTCGCGGGCGAGAGCAGGGTGGAGGGCGGCGACCAGCCCGTCAGCGCGGGCGCGCCGTCGACCGCGCGCTGCTTCCAGCCTTCCGGGCAATGCGCGTCGAGCAATTCGTAGCTCAGCGACCAGATGATATCGAAGCCCAGCTCCCGCGCCCGCCCCGCGAAGTCGCGATGCCACGCCGCGCAGGGCGCGTTGAGCGCGCCGGTGGCCTTCAGCCCCGGATCGAGCCGGAAATAATGGCTCATCCCGACATAATGGACGATCGCCCCGCGATAGCCGAGGTGCAACGCGTTGCGCAGCAGCCGCGCGGGCGTGAGGTTGTAGCTGTCGTCATAGCCGCTCGCGATGCCGACGCCATGTTCGGGCACGACGCATTCGCCGATCCCGATCACCGCTCCCGGCCCGTCGCAGCGGATCGCGCTCAGCTCCGCCCAGCCCTCCACGGGGGCGGGAAGCGGAGCATCCGTCTTGCTGTAGCCCGGCGGGACGAGCGAGACGAACATCCGGTCGATATCCCCCGCCCACACCGGATCGGCCTCCGCCGGGAGCGCCCAGCCGCCCTTCAGGCTCGCGAAATCGAGCGTGACGCGCGCGTCCTCCGGCGTGCCGACCGCATAATTCCACAGCCGCACATACCAGGATCGCGCCTGTCCGCCCGCGTCGCGCCCCTCGATCGTCAGCACCGGGCCGTTGACCGCGTCCAGCGCGCGCACGCCGCCGGACCGCCAGCGGAACGACAGGCGGCAATCGCGGAAGTCCCGCGCCGTCTCGTATTTCAGCAGCGGATGGTCGTGCCGGTCCTCCGCCTCCCAGATCAGCCCGGCGAGATCGTCCTGGCGATAGAAAGCGCAATCGACGCGCAGCGCGTCCGGCGCGATGGTCGTCACCGCCGCCATCATCGGGCGCGGGAAGTTCACCGTCCAGAAACGCGGGTCGAAGCGGGAGATCGTGCCCGCCGCCTGATGCCGCCGCTCGCGGCAAAGCCAGTGGCCCATCAGCCGTCCGCCCCGTCCAGCGCGGCCTTCACCGCGCGCGCAACCTGACGGCTCGACCGCGCGAGCGCGCCCGGCGCGGCGTCCCCGCCCGCATTGACCGTGATCGCGACGCGCACGTCCCGCCCGCCGCCCGTCGAGACCGGCGCGATCGATCCGCTCGCGGTCGGCACGAACAATTCCGGCCCGCGCTCGCCGACCCA
>JAYRJH010000108.1:0-8675 GCA_041906415.1 Sphingomonas sp.
AGCGCATGTCCGCGCGCGCCGCCCAATAGAGGCCCGCCGCGCGCAGGTCGGTGTCGCCAGCGCGGGTGGAGACGCCCTCGAACCCGCTCGACGCCGCCGCGCAATCGCCCGCGCGCCATGCGGCGAGCGCCGATGTCCATCGCGCCTGCACCGCCCAGTCGCCGATGCCCGCCGCGCCGCGATCGCCGAGCCGGCGGGCGTCGTCATCCAGCCCCTGCAGGAAATAAATCCATGCGACGCGCGCGGTCCATTCCGTCTGCGCCTCCGGGGAGAGGCCGCCGGTCGCGTCGAGCAGGCTTTCCGCCTCGCGCCCCATGTCCGCCTTTATCAACGGCTGCATCCTCACCGCCAGCTCGGCGGCGACCTGATCGCTGCGCGTGGCCTTCACGCGGATGCGGTTGGGCGCGCCGTCCTGCCACACCAGCCGCTGCGCCTCGGGAAGCGGCGGGAGGTCGGTCGCGCCGCGCGCGCGGGCGAGGCGGGCGAGCGCATCCGCCTGCGGCAGCTCGGGAGCCTCGGTCAGCAACCTGACCAGCGAATCCGCGTCGATCCGGGGCGAGCCCTTGGCGGTGTAAAGCTCCGCGAGCGCATAGGAATGGAGCGGCCCCGGCCCCATGGAGGCGAGGCCGAGCTGCGCATCCTGCCAGCGCTGCTCGCGGATCGCGGCGAACACCGCGCGATAGCCGGCGCGCTGCGCATCGGAAAGCTGCGCGGGCACCGTAGCCTTCGACGCCGCGAAGCTGGAGGCGCTGGCGGAGGAAGCGCTGGCGGGCAGGGGATCGGCCGATGCGATCCCCGCCGACAGCATGGCGACGCCAGCCGCCGCGACGCATTTCGCGATCACTTTCAATTCCCCCCCATCAGCAACAACAGGTCCCTCCATGCCTCGGCCTTGGCGACGGGACGCTCGCGCAACAGACGCGGGTGATAGCTCGCCACGACCTCGGTTGTTGTGCCACCCTTAAGGTCAAGGCGGTGCAAACGCCCACGGGCATCGGCTGCATCCGCCGAAAGGAGCGCACGACTCGCCGCATTTCCTAGCGTAAGCACGCGCTTGGGGGCGACGAGCGAGACGTAATGGCGGCTGATTTCGGTCAGCGCCTCCATCGCCTCGCGCGGTACGCGGCCGGCGATCGGACGGGCCGCGGCGACGGCGGCGAGATGCACGTCCGCCCGCGATCGCCCGATCGCGGCGAGCATCCGGTCGAAAAGGCGCGCCAGTTCGCCGGAGAACAGGCTGTCGCGATCGTCCCGCTCCGGGCAATCGGCGAGGATCATGATATCGGCGTTGCCTGGGCCGGTGGCCGGGATCGGCGCGCCGCCCCATGCGGCCTCCGGCACGTCCGCGCCCGTGCGCCACGCGAGGAAACCATCCAGCGTCGGCGGCAGGGCAAGGGCGCGCGGCGCGGCCTGCGCGGCGGCCTCGCGCGGACGATCCGCGACGCGGGCTTCCGGCGCGCGCGCGGCAGGCTCCGGTGTGGCGAGCCAGTCGAACGGATCGTTACCCGTCAGCACGTCCACGCCGGCGGCGTCCCACCATTCCAGCGTGCTCGCGGCCGCCTTGTTCCAGTCGAAAATCTGCATTTCCCCCATGAGGCGCATAAGGATTGGCGTTGACGTTCGGGTCAATTGGCTTGAGAGCCATCATTGACGGGACGTTGCCGTATCGCGCCCGGATGCGGAAGGCACGGGGAGAGTGGAATGAGTGAACGCGAATCGATGCCCTACGACGTGGTGATCGTCGGCGCAGGCCCCGCCGGCCTCGCCGCCGCGATCCGGGTGAAGCAGGCCGCCGCCGAAAAGGGGGCGGAGGTCTCGGTCTGCGTGCTCGAAAAGGGTTCGGAAGTCGGCGCGCACATCCTTTCTGGCGCGGTGATCGATCCCCGCAGCCTCGACGAGCTGCTGCCGACCTGGCGCGAGGACGGCTGCCCGCTGGCGGAGGTTCCGGTGCGGGAGAACCTGCACTGGATCCTCACGAGGAACCGCAAGTTCAACATGCCGCATTTCGTCACGCCGCCCTTCATGCACAACAAGGGCACCTACACCGGCTCGCTTGGCAACCTGTGCCGCTGGCTGGCGGAGAAGGCGGGCGAGCTTGGCGTGGAGATTTTCCCCGGCTTCGCCGCCGCCGAAATCCTCTACGACGACCAAGGCCGCGTGAAGGGCGTCGCCACCGGCGACATGGGCGTCGCGCGCGACGATACGCACAAGCCCGATTATCAGCCGGGGCTGGAGCTTCATGCGAAATACACCTTCTTTTCCGAAGGTTGTCGTGGACATCTCACAAAGCAATTGATCCGCCAGTTTGATCTGGATGCGGAGAGCGATCCGCAGGTCTACGGCATCGGGATCAAGGAATTGTGGGATATCGATCCCGCGCTGCATGCGCCCGGCACGGTGATCCACACGCAGGGCTGGCCGCTTTCCGAAACCGGATCGAACGGCGGCGGCTGGATCTATCATCAGGCGAACGGACAGCTCAGCATCGGCTATGTCACCTGGCTCAACTACACCAATCCACACCTCTCGCCGTTCCAGGAGATGCAGCGCTGGAAGACACATCCGGAAATCGCGAAGCTGCTGAAGGGCGGCAAGCGCGTTTCCTATGGTGCGCGGGCGATCAGCGACGGCGGGTTGCAGTCGATCCCGAAGCTGGTGTTCCCGGGCGGCGCGCTGATCGGCGACACCGCGGGCTTCCTCAACGTACCGCGCATCAAGGGCACGCATACCGCGATGAAATCCGGCATGATGGCGGCGGATGCGGCGGTCGACGCGATCCTTTCGCAGCGCGAGCTGGACGAACTGGTCGCCTATCCGGCCGCGTTCGATGAAAGCTGGCTCAGGAAGGAGCTTTCGGTCGTCCGTAATGTCGTGCCGCTGGTCAAGAAGTTCGGCGATTTCATGGGGTCCGGCCTCGCCGGCATCACCATGTGGCTGGAGCATCTGGGCATCCGGGTGCCCTTCACGCTGCACCATCACCATCCCGACAACGAGACGTTGTGGCGCAAGGATCTGGTGCCGAAGATCGATTATCCGAAGCCCGATGGCGTGCTGACGTTCGACCGGCTCTCCTCCGTGTTCCTCTCGAACACGAACCATGAGGAGGATCAGCCCGTCCATCTGACGCTGAAGGACCCGTCGATCCCGGTGGACTATGATCTGCCGATGTTCGATGAACCGGCGCAACGCTATTGCCCGGCCGGCGTTTATGAGATCGTCGGCCAGGAGGAAGGCAATCCGCGCTTCGTCATCAACGCGCAGAATTGCGTCCACTGCAAGACGTGTGACATCAAGGATCCGACCCAGAACATCACCTGGGTCGTGCCGGAAGGTGGCGGTGGCCCGAATTATCCCAATATGTAAGCGCGCGATGCTCGCACTTGGTGCGAGCATCATCGCGATAACGCCCGCGCTGGGCGCGACGCGGGCGCAGGAGGATGGCCTGCTCGCCTATATGGCCGCGCGCGCCGACGACGCGGATGGAGACGGGGCGGAGGCCGCGCGCCGTTATGCGGCGGCGCTCACCGACGCGCCGGGCAATGCCGAGATCGCCCTGCGTGCCTATCGCGAGGCGCTGGCGATCGGCGACGATGCGCTGGTCGATCGCGCGGCGGCGGCGCTCGCGGCCGATGGCGTCGCGCCCGCCGATACCGCGCTGATGGCGCTCGCCTCCGCCGCCCGGGCGCATGATCGCGCCGCCGCCGATGCCGCGATCGACCGGCTCGCGGGCGGCCAGCTCGCCGTTCTGGTGACTCCGTTGCGCGCATGGGCGGCGCAGGAGCGGGGTGGCGATCCCTTCGCGATTCTGGCCCAGCGGCCGCGCGATGCGGTGGCGCGCCGGCTCTCGGAGGAGAATCGCGCGCTGATCCTGATCGCGCGCGGCCGTTATGATGAGGGGCTGACGGCGCTCCGCGCCGTGCTCGGCAATGATCGGGCAGCGCAGGGGTTGCGAACCGCCGCCGCGCAATTGCTGGTCGGCGCGGGGCAGGAGCAAAGCGCGCGCGCTTTGCTCGACGTCCCCGGCGCCGCGCGCGGCATGCGTCTGCCCGCCGGGGTGAAGCCGTCGCTCGCCTTCGGCGCCGCGCGGCTGTTCGTGCGGCTGGCGGAGGATCTGGCCGGGGGCGGCGAGCCCGTGCCGCTTTCGATCACGCTCACCCGTGCGGCGTTGCGCGCCGAGCCGGGGAACGACCGCGCCCGCCTGCTGCTTGCCGCCACGCTGTCGCGTTTCGGCCGCACCGATCGCGCGCTCGCCGTGCTCGACGGCATCGATCGCAACGGCATTTATGCTGCCGACGCCAATAGCGCGCGCCTCGCCGTGCTGGCCGGGGCCGAGCGCTACGATCAGGCGATCGCCGTCGCCACGCCGCTCGCCGCGCCGCAGGATGCGCCGGACAGCATGGTTGCCGCGCTCGCGGACCTGCTTCTCGCCGCCGACCGTCCGAAGGACGCCGCTCCGGTCTATCGCCGTCTGCTCGAACGTCCGTCTGCAGCCGGGCGATGGCAGCCGTGGCTGCAATATGGCGCGGCGCTGGATGAAAGCGGGGACTGGCCCGCCGCGCGTACGGCCTTGCTCCACGCGCAGCAGCTTGCGCCCGAAGAGCCTTCGGTGCTCAATTATCTCGGCTATGGCGACCTCACCCATGGCGGCGATGCCGTGAAGGCGCTGGCGCTGCTGGAGCGTGCGAGCGCGCTGCGGCCGGATGATGCGGCGATCACCGATTCGCTCGGCTGGGCGTATTTCCGTAGCGGCAATGTCGCACGCGCACTCCCCTTGCTCGAAAAGGCTGCGGAGATCGCGCCCGACAATGCCGAGATCGGCGAGCATCTGGGCGATGCCTATTGGGCAGCCGGCCGCCGTTACGAGGCGCGCTACGCCTGGCGCGCGGCGGAGGTTGTGGCGGACGAGAAAGATCGCAGCCGGCTCGCCGCCAAGATTGCCGACGGCTTGTGAACATCGTGACGATTGTCGAATCCGCGCCCGCGAAGCTGAATCTCGCGCTCCACGTTCGCGCGCGACGGCCGGACGGCTATCATGATCTGGAGACTCTGTTCGCTTTCTGTCGGGATGGCGACACGATATCGCTTACCCCGGCGGAGGCGGATTCCTTCAAGATCACAGGCCCGTTCGGCGCCGCGCTGGCGGAGGAGGGGGATAATCTCGTCACGCGCGCGCGAGACGCCTTCCGCGCGGCCTTCGGGGTCGCGGAGCCCTGCGCGATCATGCTGGAAAAGGCGTTGCCGGTCGCGTCCGGCATCGGCGGCGGATCGGCGGATGCGGCGGCGACGTTGCGCGCGCTTGCCCGCCGCCATGGGGTGACGTCGGACGATCCGCGCCTGTTCGCGATCGCAGCGGGGCTGGGTGCGGACGTGCCCGCCTGCCTGATGGGGCGAAGCGCGATCGGCATCGGGCGCGGTGACGATCTGAAGCCGGTCGCGGGGCTGGCCGGGAAGGTCGCGCTGCTGGTCAATCCCGGCGTGGCGGTTTCCACCGCGCGCGTGTTCGCCGGCTGGGACTGCGTGGATCGGGGTGCGATGACCGGCGATCCGGCGCGCGATCGCAACGATCTCACCCCCTCCGCCGCCGCCGCCGCGCCGGTGATCGCGGACGTGCTCGCGTTGCTGGAGGCTCAGGCGGGCGCGGGTCTGGTCCGCATGTCCGGCTCCGGCGCGACCTGTTTCGCCCTGTTCGACACGACTGTCGAGGCGCGAGCCGCCGCCGATGCGGTTGGCGCCCGGCATCCGGCGTGGTGGACGCTTGCCACGGAACTGGTCTGAAGGAAATTTTTGTTCCCCTCTTGTTCGTTGAGAACAAATTGGATACATGTAGATCAGCGCGTTGAACGGTTCACGCGTCTGGTCTAGCGAACGAGGCTCACAATGGCCGCCAATCTGAAGGTGATCGATAACGGCATGGCAAGCACGAACGCAGACCGTCAAAGGGCGCTGGACGCCGCGCTGGCGCAGATCGACCGGGCCTTCGGCAAGGGCTCGGCGATGAAACTCGGGCAGCGCGAGACGCTGAAGGTGGAGACGGTTTCCACCGGCAGCCTCGGGCTGGATATCGCGCTCGGCGTCGGCGGCCTGCCGCGCGGGCGCATCGTAGAGATCTATGGGCCGGAAAGCTCGGGCAAGACCACGCTCGCGCTCCATGCCATTGCCGAGGCGCAGAAGATGGGCGGCACGGCGGCCTTCGTCGATGCCGAGCATGCGCTCGACCCGGTCTACGCGAAGAAGCTCGGCGTCGACATCAACGAGTTGATCATCTCGCAGCCCGATACCGGCGAGCAGGCGCTGGAGATCGTCGATACGTTGGTCCGCTCGAACGCGATCGACGTGCTGGTGGTCGATTCGGTCGCCGCGCTCGTTCCGCGCGCGGAGATCGAAGGCGAGATGGGCGACAGCCATGTCGGCCTTCAGGCCCGCCTGATGAGCCAGGCGCTGCGCAAGCTGACCGGCACGATCAGCCGATCGCGCTGCCTGGTGATCTTCATCAACCAGATCCGCATGAAGATCGGCGTCATGTATGGATCGCCGGAAACGACGACGGGTGGCAATGCGCTGAAATTCTACGCGTCGGTGCGCCTGGATATCCGCCGCACCGGATCGTTGAAGGACAAGGACGAGGCGATCGGCAACAATGTCCGCGTGAAGGTGGTGAAGAACAAGGTCGCGCCGCCGTTCAAACAGGTCGAGTTCGATATCATGTTCGGCGAAGGCATTTCGAAGATGGGCGAGATCATCGATCTCGGCGTCAAGGCCGGGCTGGTCGAGAAATCGGGTTCGTGGTTCAGCTATGACAGCGTGCGGATCGGGCAAGGGCGTGAAAATGCCAAGCAGTTCCTGCGCGACAATCCGGAAATGGCCGAGCGGCTGGAACGCGCGATCCGCGCCCGCACCGAGGGGCTGGGCGAGGAGTTGATGGTCGGCCAGACCGACAGCGACGACGTGTGATCGCTGCCTCATGATGACGATGGAAGGCCCGTCCCCGATTGGGGGCGGGCCTTTCGCGTTTTTGCTGCTAGGCTCTTGCCGGCGTGGAGAAAGAGGAGAGGGCGATGACCAGCGGTTATGACTGGCAGGGCCGCGTCGGCGATACATGGGCTGAGGAATGGCGGCTGACCGACATGAGCTTTGCCGGGCTTGCTGTCGCGCTCGACGGCGCGATCGCGGCTGCCGCGCCGGAACGGGGGCGTGCGCTGGATATCGGTTGCGGCGCCGGCGCCACCTCGCTGGCGCTCGCCGCCGCCCGGCCGGAGGTGGAGGTGACGGGCATCGATCTTTCCGAGCGGCTGGTGGATGTCGCGCGGGAGCGGGGAAAGACCGTGCCCAATGCCTCTTTCCAAAGGGCTGAGGCGGTGGGTTTTCTGAAGGGACGGGAATTCGACCTCGCTTTCTCGCGTCATGGGGTGATGTTTTTCCCGGACCCGCAGGTCGCTTTCCGCGCGATCCGGCAGGCGCTGCGTCCTGGCGCGGCCTTGGTATTTTCCTGTTTCGCGAGCCTCGCCCGCAATCCGTGGGCGACGGAGATCGCCGCGGCTGCTGGCGCTTCGGGAGGGGCGGCGGCGAATGGATATTCGCCCGGGCCCTTCGCATTCGCCGAGCCGGAATTCGTGCGCGGGTTGCTGGAAAGCAACGGTTTCTCGGCCGGCGCTCCGCAACTGATTGACTATGCCTATCGCGCCGGGAAGGAGCCGGATGCGCTGGCACAGGCGCTGCACTTCTTCCGGCGCATCGGCCCCGCGGCCCCCTTGTTCGCCGCCGCCGAACCGGCGGAACGCGCGGCGATGCGGGAACGGCTCGCCGCATTTCTGGCGGACAGGTTGAGGAACGGCGTGATCGAGTTTCCCGCTACCGCCTGGATCTGGTCGGCCCGCGCGGTGGAGAAATGACGCGCGAGCGTCTCTCCATGTTCCTGCCGTGCGGGTGAAACCCTGATGACTTTGCCGCTGGTGCGATTTGACGGACCAGTCTGGCGGCTCCTGCCGGCCACGCTGATCGATACGCCCGCTATTCCCGCAAAGGCGCTGGAAGGAAGATTTCACCACTCAGGACAGATCGCGGCTTACGCATCCCTCAGTGCCGAAGGGGCGGGCGTGGCGATCCGGCGATATTTGGGCGACGGCATGGCGCGCATGCTGGTTCCGATGCGATTGACTGCCCGGCGGGTGGCGGATGCGCGCGGACGACCGGCGGCATCAATTGTCTGGCAGGATTTCGCGGATGCCGGGCAGGCATCGCCCACCTGGCTGTTTTCGGATGCCGCGAGGCAAGCGGGGGCGGAGGCGATGCTATATTCTTCGCGCTCGCGCCCGGACCTTTCCCATATGATGGTGTTTCAGCCGGATTGCCTGAACCTTATCGGGCCGCCGACGAAATATTCGCGGGAATGAGCCAAACCGGCGCCCGAACAAATGCCGGCTCATCCGGCGCCGGCGCGGGAAGCCGCTCCCGCGCCGGCGGCGGTGAACGGTTCACGCTTCCGGCAGGAAATCCGGCACCGAAAGATAGCGCTCGCCCGTGTCGTAGTTGAATCCCAGCACCCGGGTGCCGGCCGGCAGCTCGGCCAGCTTCTGGGCGATCGCGGCGAGCGTCGCACCGGAGGAGATGCCGACCAGCACGCCTTCCTCGCGCGCGGAGCGGCGGGCCATCTCCTTGGCGGCTTCCGGCTCCACGGC
>JAYRJH010000109.1:0-8674 GCA_041906415.1 Sphingomonas sp.
GAACTGCGCATCCGTCAGATGCAGGTCGGCCTTGATCGGCTGGGCGAGGATGCCGAGGATCTGCCGGTCGAGGAAGTTGAACACATACACCAGTAGCAGCATGGCAAGCACGAGCTTCGGATAGCCCGGCTTTTCGCGATCGATCATTCGGCGCCCTCCCGACGAAAAAGGGGCCGGACGTTGCCGACCCCTTCTCCCCCTTTAACAGCAGGGGAAATGTGGCGGAACCGCATTTCCCTCAGGTCCTCAGAAGCGGAAGCCCACCGTGCCGCTCCACGTGCGCGGATCGCCGTAATAAGCCGTCTGGATATTGCCGACGCTGGAGAATTCCTGCGCATCGGTGAGGTAGATCGACTTGGTCAGGTTCTTCACCTGCCCGCGCAGATACCATTTGCCGCCCGGCGCGTCATATTGGACGAAGGCGTTGACCAGCCAATAGCCCGGCTCCATCAGCCCCGGCCGGTTGTCCACCGACAGCCACTGCTTGTCCACGAACCGCGCGTCCCCGCCGAAGGTGAGCGAGCCGGCATTGCCGAGCGGGATGGCGTAATCGGTCGCGACCGAGAAGTTGATCGGCGGCGCGAAGGCCGGCTTGCAGGTGATCTGCTGGCCGGTCGGGTTGCAGGAGAAGGACGGCGGACGGCGGCCATCGTTGAATTCCAGATATTTCGAATTGAGATAACCGAAACTGCTGCGGATCGACCATTCGCGGGTCGGTTTCACCGCCAATTCTGCCTCAACGCCCCACATGCGCAGCTTACCTGCATTGACCACTGGGAATGAGCCGCCCGCGATTCCGGTCACACCACCGCCGACACGTGCCTGAAAATCGTGATAATCGGAATAAAAAACATCGCCAGCCAGCGAGACACGACCTTTAAGGAAGCTGCCCTTCGCGCCCGCTTCATAGGTCCATACGGTTTCCGGCTTGAAATAGGGCACATAGACGGTCTGACCGTTGACTACCTGCGTCACATCGCCGGGGCCGTTAGCACGCCCGTTGAACCCGCCCGATTTGAACCCGCGCGATGCGCTAGCGTAGATCAGCGTCTCCTGCGTCGGCTTATAGGATAGCGTCGCCATCGGCGTCCACGCATCGAAATCGACGTGATCGATCCCGTTGTAAGGCGCAGGCAGGCTGCCGGGGAAATTATAGGGCGCGGAGGTAATGACCGAGGCATAAGGCTGGGTAACGGTGATCACCGTATAGGTGGACCGCGTATATTCCTTGCGCTCCTTCGTATAGCGCAGGCCCGCCGTTAGCGAGAGCTTGCTAGTAAAATCGTAGGTGAACTGGCCAAATGCCGCGTAGCTCTTGGTCGATTGATTATCATTAATGTAGCGAACGAAGCCAAGCGGATAAGTAACCGTTGGATCAACGATGCCTTGAATCCGCAGGTAACCGTCGTCATAAGATTCCTGATGCGAGCGGACACGTTCGTTCAGATAATACAGACCGAACACCCCCTTCAGCTTGTCGCTATTGTATTTAAGCTGCAATTCTTGGCTGAACTGATGTTGGCGCACGCCAACGAAGGCATCCGCGAGCTGTAACTGGGTCGCGTCGAAATCGATATAATAATCGGGGCTCAGCTTGCGATAGGCAGTGATCGAGGTGAGCGAGAGCGTATCGTTCAGATCGATGTTCGCCGTGAACGACGTGCCCCAATGCTCCATCTTCTGCCCCTGGCCCGGCTTCAGGCTGCTCGATGCCTTATAATCATATGGGCCGTAAGGATTGGCGGTCGAGATCACCGATACTCCGGCCACGTTGAACAGGGGCGTATAGATGACATTGGTCAGCGGCGCGGTGGCATAGCCCAGCGTCGGCGCGGTATCCTGATGCGCGTAATCGCCCTCGAGGATCAGCTCGACCCGATCGCTCGGCGTGGCGCGCAGGATGGCGCGGCCGGCCTGCGTGTTGCGATCGTTGTATTTACGGTCGGTCAGCGGATCGGTGACGGTGCCGTCGCGCTTGTCGTAGACGCCCGCGAGGCTCAGCGCGAGCTTGTCCTGCACCAGCGGCACGGAGACGTATCCGTTCGCCAGCACCTGATTGTAGCTGCCGTAGGTGAACGAGCCCATGGCGCGGATTTCATTGGTGTCCGGCTTGCGGCTGATGATGCTCACCGCGCCGCCGATCGTGTTCTTGCCGTAGAGCGTGCCCTGCGGCCCGCGCAGCACCTCCACATGATCCACGTCGAACAGGTTGAACAGCGCGCCCTGGATGCGGCTCATGTAGACGCCGTCGACATAGACGCCGACCGCCGGATCGAACGTCTGCAGCGCATCGGGCTGGCCGACGCCGCGGATGAAGATGTTCGCATTGGAAGTGGAGCCGCGGCCCTGCACCAGATTGACGTTGGGGATCGTGCCCTGCACGCCCGACAGGTCCACCGCGCCTTGCTTGGCGAGCTGGTCCTCGGTGAGCGCGGTGACGGCGATCGGCACGTCGAGCAGCCGCTCGGCGCGCTTGCGGGCGACGACCATGATGTCGCCATTGTCGGCCAGCGTGCTATCCTGCTGCTGCGCCGGCGCCTCCTGCTGCGCGAACGCGGGCGCTGCCGCCACGAGCGCGAGGGCGGCGACGCCGCTGCGAAGGATGGCGTGGGAACGGATGGACGTAATCAAGGTAGAACCTCCCCTAATCGGCGCGCCGCGTGACTCGCGAGCTTGTGCGCCGGACGGATGCGCAATAATGAAAGTTGAACCAGTATTCAACTTCGATGTGGGGACGGGATGAACGGGGGCGAAGAAACGAGCGGACAGGCCCTCGCGCCGGAAGCGGATCCGGCATCCGCCGAAAGCGCCGGCAAACGCCCCCGCACCGCGCGCGGGCAGCGCACGCAGCGCGCGATCCTCGACGCGGCGGCGGCGGAATTCGGCGAGCACGGCTTCCACGCCGCCTCGATCAGCGGGATCACGCGGCGCGCGGGCGTGGCGCTCGGCAGCTTCTATACATGGTTCGATTCGAAGGATGCGGTGTTCCGCGCCCTGGTGCGCGACATGTCCGATCAGGTGCGCGATCATGTCGGCCCGGCGATCCGCGCCGCGCCGGACCAGATCGCGGCGGAGCGCGCGGGGCTTGAGCATTTCCTCCACTTCGTGCGCGGCCACAAGGAAATCTACCGCATCATCGACGAGGCGGAGTTCGTCGACGCGGAAAGCTTCCGCCTGCATTATTCCACGACGGCGGACCGGATTCGCGAGCGCCTGCAGGCCGCCGCCGCGCGCGGCGAGGTGATCGAGGACGTGGGCGAGGTCCACGCCTGGGCGATCATGGGAATGAACGTGTTTCTCGGCCTGCGCTTCGGCGTATGGGCGGAGGATGCGCCGGTGGCGGAGATCGCGGATCAGGTGGCGGCGATGCTCGCGCGGGGGCTGGGGCGGCGGTGAATCCCGCCGGCGCCTATGGATAGAGGATGATCTGGGTGGCGCGAAACAGCGCCATTCGCCTGCCGCTGGACAGCGAGACGATCTCCGCGTCCCATAATTGCGTCGTGCGGCCGCCATGGACGAGCGTGGCGGTGATCTCCACCTCTCCTTCCAGTGCGGTGCCGATGAAATTGCACTTCACCTCCGCTGTCGTGAAGCTTTTCGCTCCCTCCGGCCAGGCGGTCGAAACCCCATAGGCGCAAAGCAGGTCGGCCAAGGTCAAGCCGACGCCGGCAAGAAGATAGCCGGTATGGGACACAAGATCGGGCCGGACCGTGAATCTCCCGACGACGCGCCCGTCATCCACCTCCGTCACCACCAATCCGAGATGTTCGGGAAGTTTCCCGATATTGGCGCGATTCAGGTCGCTTGCCGATGTGCGATTGACAAGAATGGGCATGTCGATCGTCCCCGGTTCGTCTGTCGGCGGATTCGGGCATCGCCTTTCCAGCCATGGGGCCGGAGCCGGCTATCTCCCATCCACTTCCAGCGCCTCCGCCAACATTGCCCGTATCGCGCGCAACGTGGAGGAATCCTGAGCGGCGGAAGGCGCCGGGGCGGGATGCCTCCCCTCGCCCGCCAGCAATTTCTGCACGCCCTTCACCGTATAGCCTTCGCGGTTGAGCAATGCGTCGATGCGCTCCACCAGCGCCACGTCCTCGGGCCGGTAATAACGGCGGTTGCCGGCGCGGGTCAGCGGGCGGAGCTGGGGGAAGCGGGTTTCCCAATAACGCAGCACATGCTGCGGCAGCCCGGTGGCGGCCGCGACTTCACCGATCGTGCGTAACGCGCCGGCAGCCTTGGCGTCCGGGGCGGCCAAGTCTTACCCCGCGGCGACGATGCGGTCGCGCATCATCTGGCTGGCGCGGAAGGTGAGCACGCGGCGCGGCGCGATCGGCACCTCCACCCCCGTCTTGGGGTTGCGGCCGATCCGCTGGCCCTTGTCGCGCAGCACGAAGGTGCCGAAGCCGGAAATCTTGACGTTCTCGCCCCGCGCCAGCGCGTCGCACAGCAGATCGAGCACCTGCTCCACCAGTTGTGCCGAATCCGCGCGCGACAGCCCGACCTGACGATGGAGCGCTTCCGACAGATCCGCGCGCGTAAGAGTTCCCGCTTCGCTCATATCCGGCCTACTCCTCCCCCCGAGAGGAACGGAGATTACCATCCAACGCGTGCGCCAGAAAGGATTTTATTCCCCGCGATCGTTTCGTCTCAGAAACGGACGACCGACGCGCCCCAGGTGAAGCCGCCGCCCATCGCCTCTAGCACCACGATCTGCCCCGGTACGATACGCCCGTCGCGCACGGCGGCATCGAGCGCGAGCGGCACCGACGCCGCCGAGGTGTTGGCGTGGCGATCGACCGTCATCACCACTTTCTCCGCCGGCAGGCCGAGCTTGCGGGCGGTGGCGTCGAGGATGCGGGCATTGGCCTGATGCGGCACGACCCAGTCCACGTCGTCCGCCGTCAGCTCCGCCGCCGCCAGCGATTCGCCCATAACCGTGGCGAGGTTGACGACCGCGTGGCGGAACACCTCGCGCCCCTTCATCCGCACCTTGCCGACCGTGCCGGTGGTGGAGGGGCCGCCATCGACATAGAGCAGTTCGTTATGCCGCCCGTCGGCATGGAGCCGCGTGGCGAGGATGCCGCGTCCGCCATGTTCCGCGCTGTCCTGCGCCTCCAGCACGATCGCGCCAGCGCCGTCGCCGAACAGCACGCAGGTGGTGCGATCCTCCCAGTCGAGGATGCGGCTGAACGTTTCCGCGCCAATCACCAGCGCCTTGCGATGCGCGCGCGCGCGGATCATCGAATCCGCCACCTGCACAGCATAGAGGAAGCCGGAGCAGACCGCCGCCACGTCGAAGGCGGTGCAATCGTCGATGCCCAGCGCCGCCTGCACCTTGGTGGCGGTGGAGGGGAAAGTCTGGTCGGGCGTGGCGGTGGCCAGCACGATCAGGTCGATATCCCGCGCCTCGATACCGGCGGCGGAAAGCGCCTGGCGCGCGGCCGCCGTGGCCAATGTGCCCGTCGTCTCATCCGGCCCGGCGATATAGCGGAAGCGGATGCCGGTGCGCTCGACGATCCATTCGTCGGACGTATCGACCATCTCCGCCATCTCGGCATTGGATACGCAACGCGCCGGCAGCGCCGATCCGGTTCCGGTGATGACGCTCCGTATCATGCCGCCTGCTTCTCGAAATTGCCCAGATCCTCGGCGATGCGGCGGGTAAGGTCCGCCCGCACCATCTTCGCCGCCACGCCGATCGCGGTGGCCACGCCGATCTCGTTCGCGCCGCCGTGGCTCTTCACCACCAGCCCGTTGAGTCCCAGGAAGACCGCGCCATTGTGATTGTTCGGATCGAGATGATCGCGCAGCAATTTCGTCGCCGGACGGGAGATCAGGAAGCCGATCTTCGACCGCACGGAGGAGGTGAAGGCGCGCTTCAGCAGGTCCGCCACGAAGCGCGCGGTGCCCTCGGCCGTCTTGAGCGCGATATTGCCGGAGAAGCCGTCGCACACGATCACGTCCACCAGCCCGCGGGCGATCTGGTCGCCCTCGATGAAGCCGGTGAAGCGCATCGGCAGATGGGTCGCATCGCGCAGGCCCTGCGCCGCGTCGCGGATCTCCTCTGTGCCCTTCTGGTCCTCGCTGCCGATGTTGAGCAGCGCGACGCGCGGGCTTTCCAGATCCAGCGTGGTGCGGGCATAGGCCGCGCCCATCACCGCGAACTGCATCAGGTTGCGCGCATCGCACTCGGTGTTCGCGCCGAGATCGAGCATCACAACATCGTTGTCGCCGAGCGAGGGCAGCATCGCGGCCAGCGCGGGCCGGTCGATTCCCGGCATGGTGCGCAGCGCCACCTTGGCCATCGCCATCAACGCGCCGGTGTTGCCGGAAGAGACGGTCGCCGCCGCGCGCCCCTGCTTCACGCAGTCGATCGCGACGCCCATAGAGGTGGTGCGGGCACGGCGCAGCGCCTTGCCGGCCGTCTCGCTCGACCCGACGACATCGGGGGCGTGGACGATCTCGGCATTGCTGCTGAGGTTGGGATGGGATTTCAGCCCCTCGCGAATCGCCGCCTCGTCGCCGACGAGAAGGAATTTCATCCCCTCGAAGCGACGGCGCGCGTTCGCCACGCCGGCAAGCATGACCGCCAGCCCCTCGTCACCGCCCATCGCATCGACGGCGATCCAGGAACTGTCGGACATGTAGCGGCGCCCCCTGATTTATGGCCCGGATCTGCGGCCGGGCTGTCAGCCCTCGACGGAAACGACTTCGCGCCCGTTATAGTGGCCGCAGGACGGGCACAGATTGTGCGGACGCTTCAGCTCGCCACAGTTCGGGCATTCCTGAAACGCCTCGACCGAGAGCGCATCGTGCGCACGGCGCATGCCGCGGCGGGAGGGGGAAGTCTTTCGCTTGGGGACGGCCATCGCGGCACCTTGATCCGTATGCAGTTCAAAAAAAGAGGCGATACGTTCGGAACGACCGTGAATGCAACCGGCGAATCACACCAGCCGCGCCGGGCGGCCGGGCGCATCGCGAAGCCCCGCGCCTATAGCGGAATATCGGCGCGTTGCAAGCCGCACGGGCAAGTGGCAGGCTGCGCGCATGATAAACCATCTTGGGGGATATGGGATGCTGCTTCCGGTAACGCTGGTTCTGGCCGCCGCCTGCGGGCTTATCAATCTTTGGCTCGGGCTGCGGCTGGTGCGCGGGCGGATGCAGGGCGTGGCGATCGGCGATGGCGGACGGCCGGAGATGCTGGCGGGCATGCGCGCACACGCCAATTTCGCGGAATACGCCCCCTTCGTGCTGATCCTGACCGGCATGATCGAACTGGCGCGCGGCCCGTCGCTGTGGCTGTGGGTGTTGACGGCGGTGTTCGTCGTCGCGCGGATCGTGCATCCGCTGGGGATGATGCGCCCCGCGCCCAACCCGTTGCGGGCAGCCGGGGCGCTGGGCACATGGATCGTCACCGCGATCCTCGCTGGCTGGGCGCTGGCGATCGCCTATCAGTCCAACACCCTGCCCGCGCCGTCGAACTCCACGACGATCGAGATGGCGCAGCCGCGCGGGTGACGAAAGTGCCCCTCCCCGCGCAGGGGGAGGGGCCGCCTCGCCGGGCTCAGGCCGCCGCCACCTCCAGCGCCGGATAGTCGACATAGCCTTCCGGCCCCGGCTTGTAGAAGGTCTTGGGGTTCGGCGCGTTGAGCGGCGCGTTCCGGCGGAAGCGCTCTGCGAGGTCCGGGTTGGCGATATAGAGCCGCCCCCATGAAATCCCGTCCGCCAGACCGGAAGCGAGGTCAGCCTCCGCCGCCGCCAGGGTATAATCCTGGTTGAGCACCAGCGGGCGGCGGAACGCCTCGCGGATCTTCGGGCTGAGCTTCGGCACGTCGGTGGAGCCGAACGTCCCGTCCGGCGATTGCTCGCGCAGCTCGAGGAAGGCGATGCCGAGCGAATCGAGCATCCGCGCCACCGGCACGAACAGGCTTTCGGGATCGCTGTCGTCCGCGCCCTGCGTTTCGCCGTTGGGGGAAAGGCGCACGGCGGTGCGGCCCGCGCCCACCTCCGCCGTCACCCGCTCCGTCACCTCGCGCAGCAGGCGCATGCGGTTCTCGACCGGCCCGCCATAATCGTCGTCGCGCTTGTTCACGCCGTTGCGCAGGAATTCGTCGATGAAATAGCCGTTGGCGGAGTGGATCTGCACCCCGTCGAACCCGGCGGCGATCGCGTTGCGCGCGGCGGCGGCATAATCGTCGAGCGTCTGGCGGATATCGTCCAGCGTAGCGACGCGCGGCGTGTCATAGGGATTCTTCTCCGGCACCGCATATGGCGCGCGGATCGCGGACGGCGCGAGCGATTGCAGCCCGGTCACGTCCGGGCGCGCCAGCCGGCCCATATGCCAGAGCTGGGCGACGATACGCCCGCCGGCGCGATGCACCGCTTCCGTCACCGGCTTCCAGCCTTCCACCTGATCCTCGCGCCACAGGCCCGGCGTGTTCGGCCAGCCAAGCCCCTGACGGCTGATGCCGGTGGCCTCGCTGATGATGAGGCCGGCGCCGGCGCGCTGGCGATAATATTCCACCATCAATTCCGTCGGCACATGATCGTCGGTGGCGCGGCTGCGCGTCAGCGGCGCCATGAGGATGCGATTGGGCGCCTCGATCGCGCCGAGCGCGATGGGATCGAACAAACCGGCCATGGATTCCCTTCCAGTTGCGTATTGCTACCTGAC
>JAYRJH010000110.1:0-3657 GCA_041906415.1 Sphingomonas sp.
AAGGTGTTCGGCCGGCACCTCGGCCACCACTTCCGGCGCGAGGCGCGCGTCGATCGCATAAGCGCGGCGCAGCCAGCGCACCTCGTTCTCGGCGCGCTCCTCCGGCGCGCGCCAGTCCGCCGCGACGCGCAGTTTCGGCAGCGCGCGCTTGATGACGACCGGCGGCCGCTCCCCGATCCGCGCGAGCCATACGTCGCACGAGACGCCGCCGGAAAGCGGGGTGAGCGTCACCGCCTCGCCGGCCGGCGCGATGCCGGCGCGGCGCAGCGATTCGATCGTGGTGGCCGCCGCGTCGTCCACCTCAGCTCTTGGCCTCGATCCATGCCGCCATCAGGTCGGCCGCGGCGTTGCGCTCCTCCAGCGAATCCTCGAAATAATGCGCGCCGGGGATCAGCTCGAGCTGCTTGTCCTGTGATCCGATGAAATCGAAGATGATGCGCGCGTCGCTGGGGAACACGCCGGTGTCCGCCGTGCCCTGCACCACCAGCGCGGGGGTGTCGAACTTGGCGAGATGCGGCGCGCCCTGGCACGGCGAGGTTTCGAGGCTCCACATGTTGAGCCACGTCTTGATCGTGTTGAACCGCCCGATCGAGGGCGTGCGGTTGGCGATCGCCGGATCGCCGCGATAGCACCAGCGCGGCTTGCGCGTGGACGGGTCGAGCGACGGGTCCATGCAGCGCAAATCGCCCCACACGCGGAACAATGGAAACAGGCGATCGGGCACGCCCGCGTCGTTCAGCCGCTTCAGCTCCATCTTGCACCAGTCGGTGATGCGCTGGTTGCGGGCGCGCTGCGCCGTGCGATAGCGGGTGACGAACTCCTCGGAATAGGGCGGCGCGTTCGCCTCGCTGAACGGATCGAGCGCGGGATCGGTGGCGACCGGATCATTCTCGTCCACCACGGAGGCGTCCATCCAGTCGGTCAGCACCTCGGGCCGCCCCTGGTGCGCGTTGAGCGAGATGTAGAGATCGGCCTTGATGAGATCGTTATACGCCTCCAGCGCGGCCCCGTGCAGCTCATGCCCGAGCGTCGGCTTGATCGCTTCGGCCTGATAGGCGCCCATCAGCGATCCGCCGCCGGAATTGCCGAGGATCACGATGCGTTCGACGCCCGCTTCCTCCTTCAGCCAGCGCATGCCGACCCCGATGTCGAGGATGGCGTGGTGCAGCAGGAACTGGTCCTCGAACCCGCGATAGCGCGTGTTCCAGCCGAGGAAGCCGAACCCGCGCCGTGCGAAATAGGGCGCGATATAATGTTCGGTGAAATCGACGTTGTAATGGGTCGCGATCACCGCGGTCCTGGGCTTCCTGCCCGCCGGGGTCCAGTAGATTCCCTGACAGGGGTGGCCGCCTGCCTGGATGCGCGGCGCGGTGGGGGAAACCTTGCCGATGAATTGCTGATCCAGCCCACTGGTGTCTCGCGGGTCCATTTCCGCTCCTCTCGATTTTACTTAGTTATTGAAGAATATCGCCGCGACGCCGCGCGGTCCAGCCCGCGTCATGCCGCCATCGGCGGAAAAGGCGGGGCGCGGCGCATATCGCGCCCCACTTTTCCCGCCAGCCATGTCGCGGCATCGATCGCCCTGGCGCGGTCATAGCCGGTGGCGATGCCCGACCGGTCGAGCAGGTAGAGCACGTCCTCCGTCGCGACATTGCCCGATGCGCCGGGCGCAAAGGGGCAGCCGCCCAGTCCGCCAAGCGCGGCGTCGACCACGGTCGCGCCCGCCTGGATCGCGGCCCAGACATTGGCGATCGCGGTGTTGCGCGTGTCGTGGAAATGAACGCGGACGGGCAAGGGCGCGATCGCCTCCGCCACGCGGACCACCGCCTCGCCAACCTGCGCTGGCACCGCGACGCCGATCGTATCGGCCAGCCCCACTTCCCGGGGGGTGGCGTCGGCGGCGCGCTTCGCCATCTCCACCACGCGCGCCAGCGGCACCTCGCCCTCGAACGGGCAGCCGAAGGCGGTGGCGATGGTGATCTGCGCGCGCCGCCCGGCCGCGCGCGCCAGCGCCACCGTTTCGCGCGCGACTTCCAGCGATTCGGCCGCGCTTTGCCCCTGGTTGCGGATGCCGAACGTGTCGCTGGCGACGCATACCGCGCCGAGCTCGTCGATCCGCGTCGCCAGCGCGCGCCCTGCCCCCTGTCGGTTGAGCACCAGGGCGATGAAGGTCACGTCGTCGCGCTCCGGCAATCCTTCCGCCACCGCATCGGCGTCGGCCATCTGCGGCACGCGGCGCGGGTTGACGAAGCTGGTCGCCTCGATCCGCCGCGCGCCGGCCGCGATCGCGCGCCGGATCAGCTCCAGCTTCCGCGCCGTCGGGAGCAGGCGCGCCTCATTCTGCAACCCGTCCCTCGGCGCGACCTCGACGATTTCGATGGCAGGCAATGGTTGCTCCCTTCGAAAAAGATAGTATTCTAAGTAAATCGTCTCCGCAAGCCGGCTTGCGCGGGGCGATGCAACGCCCTTTAACGGAATGATGCGGTCGATCGAATTGATTATCCATCTGTTCCAACGCTTCTGCTGGCTCGATGAGGGGTTGCAGGCGCGCGTCCATGGCAAGGGTTGGCCGGAGATCAGCCGGGCGCAATCCATGGTGATGGTCAACATCGTCAGCGGCGTCACGCGTCCTTCCGATATCGCGCGGCGCATGGGGGTGTCGCGTCAGGCGATCCACAGCACGATCGCGCAGATGATCGACAAGGGCGTGGTCACGCTGGTGGACGATGCGGAAGACGCGCGCCACAAGCGCCTGTCGCTCACGCCGTTCGGAGAGCGGATGCGTGCCGACGCGCAGGCCGCGATGGCGGAGCTGACCGCGCAGATCGCCGCCCATGTGGGGCAGGAGAGGTTCGACATGCTGCTCGATACGCTGGCGGCGGAATGGGGCAGGCCGACATGAATCCGTGGACGATCGTAACCTCGCGCGCGGCGCTGTTGCCCGATGCCGATATCGACACCGACAAGATCCTGCCCGCGCGCTTCATGAAGGGGCTGGACCGGCGCGGGCTGGGCGCGCACCTGTTCGCGGACATGCGCGCGACCGATCCGCGCTTCCTGATCGATTCCGATGCGCGGATATTGGTGGCGGGGCGCAATTTCGGCTCCGGTTCGTCGCGCGAACATGCGGTGTGGGCGCTGGCCGATCACGGCATCCGGTGCGTGATCGCGCCGAGCTTCGGCGGCATCTTCAGCGGAAATGCGGCGAGCAACGGGCTGCTGCTCGTGACGCCGGCGACGGCGGACTATGAGGCTCTGGCCGCGCTGCTGGCGGAAACGCCGCGCGCGCCGGTCGCGGTGGACCTGGCGCATCGCACGGTCGCGGCGGGTGGGCTTGTCTTCACCTTCGCGATCGATCCGGACTTGCGCGCCGCCTTGCTGGAGGGGCTGGACGATATCGGCCGCACCCTGCGCCATGCCGATGCGATCGCGGCGTTCGAGGCGGCGCTCTAGATCTCGCTCGCGTTGACGATCCGCCCGGTGATCGCGGCGGCGGCGGCCATGGCTGGGCTCATCAGATGGGTGCGGCCGCCCGTGCCCTGCCGGTTCTCGAAATTGCGGTTCGACGTGGCGGCGCAGCGCTCTCCGGGCGCCAGCCTGTCCGGATTCATGCCGACGCACATAGAGCACCCGGGCTCGCGCCAGTCGAACCCCGCC
>JAYRJH010000110.1:3667-8643 GCA_041906415.1 Sphingomonas sp.
GCGCTCAGGCTGTCGGCCAGGCCTTCCTCTTCCGCCTGGCGCCGCACGAGGCCGGAGCCGGGGACGACCATCGCCTCCACGTCCTCCGCCACCTTGCGCCCGCGCGCGATCGCGGCGGCGGCGCGTATATCCTCGATCCGGCTGTTGGTGCAGCTTCCGATGAACACGCGGTCGATCGGCAGCCCCGCGATGCGCTGGCCGGGGACGAGGCCCATATAGGCAAGCGCGCGCTCCTGCGCGGCGCGGTCCAGCGGATCGGCCGCGGCGCGCGGATCGGGGATCGTCTCGTCGATCGCGATCGCCTGCGCGGGCGTGGTGCCCCATGTCACCATCGGACGGAGCGTATCGGCGGCGATCGCCACCTCGCGATCGAACGATGCGTCGGAAGCGCTTGCGAGCTTGCGCCAATCAGCCACGCATCGATCCCATTCCTCTCCGCGCGGGGCGGAGGGGCGGCCGGCGAGATAGGCGAAGGTGATGTCGTCCGGCGCGATCAGCGCGGCGCGTCCGCCCATCTCCACCGCGAGATTGCAGAGCGTCATCCGCCCCTCCATCGACAGCGCGCGCACCGCCGGGCCGGCGAATTCGATCGCATGGCCCAGCGCGCCGTCCACGCCGATCGTGCGCAGGATGCCGAGCGCCATGTCCTTGGCGGAAAGATGCGCCGGCAGCGTTCCCGTGACGTTGATCCGCATCGTCTTCGGCTTGCGCAGCCGCAGCGTCTGCGTCGCCAGCACATGCTCGATCTGCGAGGTGCCGATGCCGAACGCCAATGCGCCGAACGCGCCGTGGGTGGAGGTGTGGCTGTCGCCGCAAACGATCGTCATGCCGGGCAGGGTGCGGCCCTGCTCGGGGGCGACGACATGGACGATGCCGTTGCGCGGATCGCCCATGTCGAACCGCTCGATCCCGTGGCGGATGCTGTTCTCCACCAGCCGGGCGAGCTGCGCGCGGGCCTGTGCGTCGGCGACGGCGGCGATGCCCTTGTCCTGCGCCTCGGTCGGCACATTGTGGTCGAACAGCGCGAGCGTCCGCCCCGGCTGCCGCACCGGCCGGCCATGCGCCTCCAGCCCGGCGAAGGCCTGGGGCGAGGTGACTTCGTGCAGCAGGTGGAGATCGATGTAGAGCAAGGTCTCCCCGCCGTCCTCCAGGATGCGGTGGCTGTTCCAGATGCGATCGAACAGCGTGCCTGTCACACGATGCCGCGCTGCTTGAGGTCCGCGATCGCCGCCGGGTCATAGCCCAGCTCGGCGAGCAGCGCGTCGCCATCGGCCCCCGGCGTGGCGGGCGCGGCCGATCGGATGCCGCCCGGTGTGCGCGAGAGGCGGGGGAAGACGCCCTGCATGGGGAGCGCGCCATGCCGCGCCGTATCCACCGACACGATCGCCTCGCGCGCGGCGAAATGCGGGTCTTCCAGCATGTCGCGCGCGGCATACATGCGGCCGGCAGGCACGGCATGCCGCTCCATCAGCGCCTCCACCGACGCCAATGTCTGCCCGCGCGTCCAGTCCGCGATCATCGTATCGAGCAGGCCCTGATTGGCCCCGCGCGCATTGTGCGTGGCGAAGCGCGCATCGTCGGCAAGCTCCGGCCGGCCCATCGCAGTGGCGAGCCGGCGGAAGATCGCGTCCTGATTGGCGGCGATCAGCAATTCGCCGTCGCTGCACGGATAGACGTTCGACGGCGCGATACCCTTGAGGATCAAGCCGGAGCGCGTGCGCACATGCCCGGCCGCGGCATATTCGGGGATCAGCCCCTCCATCACCTGCAGCACCGATTCGAACAGGCTGACATCCACGATCTGTCCACGCCCGCTGCGTTCGCGTTCATGCAGCGCGGCGATCGCGCCGAGGCAGCCATAGGTGCCGGCCAGGCTGTCCCCGATGGAGACGCCCAGCCGCGAGGGCGGGCGATCCGGCGTGCCGACCAGAGCGCGCCATCCGCCCATCGCCTCCCCGATCCCGCCGAAGCCCGCGCGGGTGGAATAAGGCCCGGTCTGTCCATAGCCCGAGACGCGCACCACGATCAGCCGGGGGTCGGCGGCGCAGAGATCGGCGGGGGAGAGGTTCCATTTCTCCAGCGTGCCGGGGCGGAAATTCTCGATCAGCACGTCGGCGGTGGCGATCAGGCGGCGCGCGATCTCCTGTCCCTCCGCCGTGCGCAGGTCGGCGGAGACGGATCGCTTGTTGCGCGCGATCACCTCCCACCATACCGGCGGATCGCCCGCCCCCCATTGCCGCATCGGATCGCCGGTTCCGGGCGGCTCGATCTTGATGACGGTCGCGCCGAGATCGCCGAACAACTGGGCGCAGAACGGCCCGGCGATCAATTGCCCCAGCTCGACGACGCGAATGTCAGAAAGCGGTCCCACGGCGACTCCCGGATAAACTTAGTATCCTAAGCTATGCGGAGCCGTCCTCCGGCGCAACCCTCAGCCGGGTCGAGACATCCACCAGCCGCGCGACTAGCCCGTCGAGGATCGCGTTCGCCAGCGGATCGGCCAGCGCGCCCTCCGCCGTGAAGGCGTTGCCCGCGAGCGGCACGGCGAGCTGCTCGGGCACGACCATCATCTGGATCGTGCCCAGCACCTGCCGCAGATGCGCCAGCGCCCGCATCCCTCCGAACGGCCCGATCGAAGCCGCCATGATCCCCGCCGCCTTGCCGCGATAGGCGGTGAGCGCGATCGGCGATTCGCCGTCGCTCGGCCGGGATGCCCAGTCGATCGCGTTCTTCAGCAGGGCCGGGATGGTGCCGTTATGCTCCGGCGTGGCGACCAGCAGCCCGTCGCAGGCCGCCAGCGTCGCCTTCAGCCGGCGCGCGTCGGGAGGGCAGGCCCGCAGCTCCAGATCCTGCGAATAGAGCGGCAGGTCATAGGTGGAGAGATCCACCACCTCCGCTTCCGCCCCCGCCGCGCGGACCCGTTCCGCGCCCAGCGCGGCCAGCGCCATGTTGTGCGATCCCTGCCGGATGCTCCCCGAAATCACGCCGATCCGCACAGCCATCGCCCGCTCCCCGATATATTAGATACCTAAGAGTTTCACGGGCAGTGGCGATGGGGTCAAGCCCTTTCGTCCGGATCGCTGTCGGTGAGATTGGGGGTGCGGCGTGTTTCTTCCGTGAGGTTGGCGATCACGCGGCGCAGCAATGCGCGCAGCGTCTCCACCTCCTCGTCGCTCATCCCCGCCGTCGCCACCGCGTGGACGGCGGCGTTGAGCGGCGCCAGCTCCGCCTCCAGCGATTTGGCGAAGGGGGTGAGATAGATGTGGATCTTGCGCCGGTCGGTCTTGCTTTTCTCGCGCCGGACCAGCTTCGCCGCCTCCAGCCCCTTGAGCGCCACGACCGTGGTCGGCTCGCGCATCCCGACGCGCTCGCTCAGCTCGCGCTGGGTGATGCCGTCCTCGATCCAGAGCTGGCGCAGGAAACGCCACTGCCCGGCGGAAATCTCGTGCTGCAACGTATGGCGTTCCAGCAGGCGCGAGAAATTGCGGAATACGATCCGCGTGAGATAGCCGATGCTGTTTTCCGGATTCTTGTAATATTCCGCAGGCTTGCGGGGGGTCCGCTTGTCGCTCAAGATGGAAGCTCCGGATAAGGCGATATGGCGCAGGGTATGGCATTGCGCTATTGCCCGGCAATGCAAAACGCATCGTTCAGCGATTTGCTCCCGCCACGCGATCGTTGTCGACGCGATCATATTCGGCCTGGATCTCGGCCGGCGGATCTTCGTCGCCTTCTTCCGGCAAGGTCTTGTGGAGTGTGACGGCCCAGCGTTCCAGCCAGGTCACGCCTTCCTTTTGCGCATAGGTATCGCGGGTGCGATAGGCGCGGTCGCGCATGGCGCGGGCGATCGTCACGGGGCGCAGGCGCGCGGCGCGCAGCAGGGCGGCGAGATCGTCCAGCGTATCGGCGTTGAGCCGCGTGCAGTGGAGCAGCATCACCTGCGCGATGTCGCGCCCGAACAGCGCCTTCGCGCTCGCCTGCGACCAGCGGATGCGAATCGCGGTATAGGCCAGATAGGCCTTGCGGATGCTCTCCTGCCGCGCGATGTCGTTGCGGGCGATGGCGTCGTCATAGGGTTCGGCGAATTCCCAGTCCTCCGCATCGATCGTCACCGGGGCGATGCGGTAATGGTGCGCGGCCAGCCAGCGATCGATCTCGTCGCGCACCGCCTGCGGATAGCCGGTTTCGAGATAGGGGTGGCGGAACCAGCCTAGCTTCTTCCCCCGCGCGCGCAGCAGATATCGGCGATATAGGCGGCCGCGCCCAAAGTGTTGGGCGATCCGTGCGAATAGGTGTGGTTGCCGAGCTGCATCCCCGCATCCAGCCAGCGTTTCAGGTTCGCCACCTGGCGATCGGGCACGAGGTCCGCGATCTTGCTTTCGTTGACGAAGCCGATCGCGGGGAAGCGATGCCGCTTCAGCCCGGCGAGCAATCGCGCGTTGACGTCGTCGATGTAATCCTGATCCGGCAGGATGGACAGGGCCGGCAGATCATCGAACGTGAGCGCGACCTTGCCCTGATGCACGGCGCGGGCGGCGGCCGGGGTGGTGGAGAGAAGGGCAGCCAGCCCCAGCGCGAAGGCCTTGATCGTCATTCCTGCTTCTGGCGCGCGATTCCGTCATCCGCAATCGGGAAATCAAGGCAGCCGCCCGCCGGCCCGGCAGGCCGGCGAGGAGCGAGGGATCAGGCGGCGAGCACGGGCTTGCGCGCGTCCTGCTTTTGCCCGTCATAGACGAATTCCGCCGCATCCAGGTCGATCAGCGGGAACTGGTCCTTCTCCAGCCAGTAATCCTGGTTGTGCATCCATTCCGGCTTGTTTCCGCGCCGCGGCATCTTGTCCAGCCCGCGCACCAGATAGCCGGGGTTGAAATTGTCCGCGTCGATCCACGGCAGCAGCTCCATCCCCTCGTCTTCTGGCCTCAGCGCGACCTCCACGCGATGCGCGCCGCGCTGGTCCATATGCTTCAGCAGGCGGG
>JAYRJH010000111.1:0-8609 GCA_041906415.1 Sphingomonas sp.
TGCGCCGTTTCAAGGCGCTTGCTGTCCAGCCACGCACGTACGTTGTCTGCATCCTCGCCCTGATTGACAAGCAGGATCGGTACGGCCGAGTGCGCCGCTTCTGCGACCATCATCGGCATTTCACGCTGGCACGGCGGGCACCAGGTTGCCCAGAGATTGACGACGAACGGCTTGCCCCGGCGATCGTCGAGCAGGCTCTTTCCGCTGTCCAGCGACTGGAGAACGATTCCTTGCGGTAGAGGTCGCTGCGCCGAGGCAAGGGCCGCTGCCGTGGCGCCGGATGTGACCGCGACGCAGCCCGCGAAGACGAGCGTCAAAGGTGCTAGGGCGCGAGATCGCCGTAGTGACACGCCCAGCACGATTGCGGCAGTCACCAGACCGGGGAGCGGCGAGAAACCTCCTTGCCAGACATAGAGGATGGTTGCGGGTTCGATGGCGAAGGCATGCCAGTTCTGCGCCACAAAACCCGCGCGAGCTGCAACGAGGCCAGCGAGCAATGCCCGCCACGCGGCCGTATCGCAATCCACGCCGCGACGGCGGCCTATCCAGTTCCCCGCCGCCATGAAGGCAATGATCCCGAGAATCGCGAACAGCCGTTCCAACGCGAGCGCGAGAGGGCCGATAGCAATCATGATCCGTCGCGATCAGGCCGCCATGTCCTCATCGGGATCGGCATGAAACTCATGCCACATGCCGTTGAGGATGCCGAAGCCGACGGCCAGGCCGACACCCAGAATCCAGCTAAAATACCACATCCGGGTCTTCCTTCAATAAAAGTCGGGGTTGGTGTCGACGTCGCGCAGCGTGATGCGGCCGAACAGGACCTTGTAGACCCAGGCGGTGTAGAGCAGCACGATTGGCAGGAAGATCACCGTCACCGCGAGCATGATGAACAGGGTCACATGGCTGGACGACGCGTTCCAGACCGTCAGGCTCGAGGCCGGGTCGATCGAGCTGGGCAGGATGAACGGGAACATCGAGAGGCCCACGGTCGCGATGATGCCGATCGCGCCGAGAGATGAGCCGCCAAAGGCCAGAACCTCGCGGCCCTTGCGGATACCGATCCACGCCAGCAGCGGCCCCGCGAAACCGAGAATGGGGGCGATCAGCATCCAGGGATGGGCGCCATAATTGTCGAGCCAGGCCCCCGGCGCTGCGACCGTTCCTGAAAGCAGCGGATTAGAGGGGCCGAGCGGATCGGCGCCGTGCGTCAGGCGGAAACCATAGCCCATGGTCGCGACCATCACGCCGCCGATGGCAAAGAGCAGGATCGAGGCGACGGCGGCGACCTGGCCGAAGGCGCGGGCGCGGTCATGCACAGCGCCGCGTTCGATCTTGATCGCGAGCCAGCTTGCGCCGTGCAGCACGATCATGGCGACCGAGAGAAGGCCGGCGACCAGCGAGAAGGGATGGAACAGGCCGAGCAGGCTGCCCTCGTAGAAGGAGCGCAGATCGCTATCGAGCCGGAAGGGGATACCGGTGAGCACATTGCCGACCGCGACGCCGAACACCAGCGCCGGAACGAAACCGCCGACGAACAGCGCCCAGTCCCAGCGCGCGCGCCATGCGGCGTCCGGCTTCTTCGAGCGGTATTTGAAGCCGACGGGCCGCAGGAGGAGCGCCGCGAGGACGAGGAACATGGCCAGATAGAAGCCGGAGAAGCTGACCGCATAGACGAACGGCCATGCCGCGAAGATCGCGCCGCCGCCAAGGATGAACCAGACTTGGTTCCCCTCCCACGTCGCACCGATGGAGTTGATGACGAGGCGGCGTTCGGCGTCGGTCCTGGCAACAAAAGGCAGCAGCGCGGCGGTGCCAAGGTCGAAGCCGTCGGTCAGGGTGAAGCCGATCAGGAGGACGCCCATCAGCAGCCACCAGATCAGCCGGAGCGTTTCATAGTCGATGGGAGGTGCCATGACCTGTTCTCCTTATTCGGCAGGGATGGGCGCGTAGCCGCTGTGGGTTTCGGAGGATGGCGCCGGGGGTCGATGTTGGTCCGGTCCCTTGCGGATCGCCGCCAGCATCAGCCGTACTTCGATGACCGCCAGCGCGCCGTAGATTACCGTGAAGCCGATGATCGTCGTCCAGAGTTGCGCGACGGTCAGGCTCGATGCGGCAAGGAAGGTCGGCAGAACGCCGTCGATCGCCCAGGGCTGGCGGCCGATCTCGGCCAGGATCCAGCCAAATTCGATGGCGATCCACGGCAACGGAATGACCCACACCGCAGCGCGCAGGAAGGTGCGGCAGAAGCGGCTGTCGCAGTTCAGCTTGCGGATCGAGGCCATCCAGAAGGCGGCGCCGAAGAAAGCGATGAAGAAGAAGCCGAGGCCCGCCATCGCGCGGAACACCCAGAACATCACAGGGACATTGGGCACGGTCGACCATGCGGCCTTCTCGATGTCCTGGGGCGTGGCTTGCCGCGGATCGGCGACGAAGCGTTTCAGCAGCAGGGCATAACCAAGATCGGCCTTGCTCCGCTCGAATGCCTCGCGTGCGACCATGTCCTTCTGGTCGACCTTCAGCTTTTCGACTGCGTCATAGGCTTTGATGCCGTTCTCGATGCGGTCCTGCGCCCTGGCGACCAGCTCGAAGATGCCGGAGACTTCGCCCGTCAGGCTGCGCGTGGAGATGAGGCCGAGCACATAGGGAATCTTGACCTCGAAATAGGTTTCGCGGTCGGTGACGCTGGGAAAGCCGACAACGGCGATACCCGCCGGAGCCGGTTCGGTGTGCCACATGGCTTCCAGCGCGGCGAGCTTCATCTTCTGGTTGTCGGTCAGCGCATAGCCGCTCTCGTCGCCCAGCACGACAACCGACAGCGAGGATGCGAGGCCGAAGGCGGCGGCGACGGTGAAGCTGCGCCGCGCGACCGCGACCCATTTGCCCTTGAGGAGATACCAGGCCGAGACGCCGAGCACGAAGACCGAGGCGCAGACATAGCCGGCGCTCACCGTATGGACGAACTTCGCCTGCGCCACCCCGGATTGAACAGCACCGCCATGAAATCGGAGACTTCCATGCGCATCGTCTCGGGATTGAAGCGCGATCCCACCGGATTCTGCATCCAGCCATTAGCGACGAGGATCCACAGCGCCGAGAGGTTGGACCCGAGCGCGACCATGAAGGTGGTCAGCAGATGCCCGACCCTGGACAGCTTGTCCCATCCGAAGAACATGAGGCCGACGAACGTCGCTTCGAGGAAAAAGGCCATCAGCCCTTCGATGGCGAGCGGCGCGCCGAAAATGTCGCCGACATAGTGGGAATAGTAGGACCAGTTGGTGCCGAACTGGAATTCCATGGTGATGCCGGTGGCAACGCCCAGCACGAAGTTGATACCGAACAGCTTGCCCCAGAAGCGCGTGACGGTGCGCCAGATCTCACGGCCCGTCATCACATAGATGCTCTCCATGATGACGAGGATGAAGGAGAGGCCGAGCGTCAGGGGGACGAACAGGAAATGGTATAGCGCGGTCAGGGCGAACTGCAGCCGGGAGAGTTCGATCACGGCCATGTCCATGGCAAGACTCCTTGCGTTCCGGCCCGGCTTCCATGGGTGTCCTGAGTCGGTTGAAAAAATTATGATTAGCCGTTACTCGTAATTGAGTATATGAGCAAGGCATTAGATAGGCAGGTGCCGGTCCTTTTCTGGATCGGGGACAGCGGCGCGGCGATCCTCATGGCGGCCGCGCTCGCCTGCGCCGTGGCATCTGCGGAACAGGGCGGCCATGGCCATCTTCTGCTTGCCGTGGGCGGATTGATCGCCGCGGCCCTGCTTCGCGGCGGTCTTCAGATCGGTGCGGTCCATGCCGGTGAAGGCGCCGCAGTGCGCACCAGGACGAACTGGCGCCGGCGGGTTTTCCCGCATGTGCTTGTTGCGCCGCCGGGCGATCGCCGGATGTTGGGCGAGGCGGTGGCCGATGCCGTCGACCGGATCGAGGACCTGGGCGGCTTCCATTCCCGCTTCCTCCCTCTGCGCCGCGCCGCTGTCCTCTCTCCGCTCATCATCGCGATTGCCGCCGCATTGGGAAGCTGGATTGCCAGCGCGATTATGCTCGCGACGCTGGTTCCCTTCGCCCTGGGTATGGCGCTTGCCGGGACGGCGGCTGCGCGTGCCGCCGCGCGCCAGCTCGACGCGCTCAGCCGCCTGTCGGGCCTGTTCGTCGACCGGGTGCGCGCGCTTCCCGTGATTGTGGGCTTTGGCGCGCAGGAGCGCATCAGCCGCCACCTTGCCGACGCGACGCGCGAGGTCGCTGCGCGCACGATCGACGTGCTGAAGGTCGCGTTCGTGTCGAGCGCGGTGATCGAGTTCTTCGCGGCGCTGTCGGTGGCGCTGGTCGCGCTCTATTGCGGCTTCAACCTGCTGGGTATCCTGCCGTTCCCGGCTCCTGAAAAGCTGTCGCTGGGCCAGGCCCTGTTCGTCCTCGTCCTCGCGCCTGAATTCTACCTGCCCATGCGCCGCCTTGCCGCTGCCTATCACGACAAGCAGGTCGGGGAGGCTGCGGTCGAGCGCCTTGAAGCTCTTGCGCCTGCAGTGCTGCCCGCGCCGAAAGTCGCCATCGAAGGACCGCCCGCGCTCCGCTTCGACGGCGTGGTCATCGACTATGGCGAGACGGCTATCGGCCCGTTTACGCTCGACGTTGCCGCGGGCACCAGCCTTGCCCTTCGCGGCAGCACGGGGATCGGCAAGTCGAGCCTGCTCCACGCGCTGCTGGGGCTGGCTCCCATCGGCAAGGGGCGGGTTTTGATCGACGGCCGGGATGCGGCCGATGTTGCGCTTTCCGGTCATGTTGGCTGGGCGGGGCAATCGGTCGCGTTCGTCCCGGGCACGCTGGCCGACAATATCCGTCTTGCGCGTCCCGATGCCGAGGACGCGGCGGTCGAAGCCGTGGCCCATCGGGCGGGCCTTGGGCCGATGATCGAAGCGCGGGGGCAGGGATTGGCCTTGCCGCTCGATCATCGCGGGTCGGGTCTATCCGGCGGGGAACGCCGGCGTGTCGGCATCGCCCGGGTGCTGTTAAAGGACGCGCCGCTCTGGTTGCTGGATGAGCCGACCGCGGATCTCGACGCGGGATCGGCGGCCGATATCGCCAGGATACTGGCGTCCGCCGCAAAGGGACGGACGGTCCTGATCGTGACGCACAGCACCGAACTGGCCGCGATCGCCGACAGCGAAGCGGTGCTTTCATGAGCCGCGCGGATATGGACCGGCTGCTGGCCGAGGCGATCGGCCCGGAGCGCCGGGCTTTCCGGATTGCGGGCCTGCTCGCCGCCGCCGCGACGATCTCTGCGGTCCTGCTGCTGGGCCTGTCCGGATGGTTCATCACCGGTGCTGCGCTTGCCGGACTGGCCGGCGTGCTGGCCGCGCAGGGTTTCAACTACCTGGTGCCGAGCGCGTTGATCCGGCTGCTGGCGATCATTCGCACCACGGCACGCTATGGCGAACGGTTATGTGGCCATCGCGGCGCGCTGTTGGCGCTCGCCGCGGTTCGCGCGCGCCTGTTCGATCGCATCCTGTCCGAGCGCGACGTGCGGGCGGTCTCGGCGGGCGATGCCGTGACGCGGCTCGTGCAGGACATCGGCGCATTGGAGGACAGGCTGATCCGTAGGCCCGCGTTGCCTGCTGCGCTCGCCGGGGCTGCGATCGGTCTTGTCCTTGCATGGCTTGCCAGCCCTTGGGCGAGCCTTGTCTTGCTGGCGTTGCTTGTCGGGCTTGTCCTCTGGGCGCATTTGGCGACCCCCCACCTGCTGGCGAGCGCCGCGACCGACATGGCAGCGGCGCTTGCGCGGCTCAAGGCGGGCATGGTGGATTATGCCGCCGCCTCGCCCGAAATCCTTGCCTACGATCTCGCTCCGGCGATCGGGCGAAGCCTCGCGGTCGAGACGGCCGAACTGGACAGCGCGCGGCGTCGTTTTGCGCGCGGCGAAGCAATCATCGACGCGGGCCTCGTGTTGGGTGGAGGCATCGCCATGGGCGCGATGCTGATCCTCTCCCATGCCTCCCTGCCGTTGACGGTGCTTGCCGTGCTGGCGGCGGCGGGTGCGATCGAGGCCCTTTCCGGCTATGTGCGCGGCGTATCGCGAAGCGCGCTGGTCGCGGCCGCCCTCTCGCGATTGGAGGGCATGGCGGGTCAACCCTCTGCGCTTGTCCGCAAGGCGACGGCATCCATGGCGCCCGCGCGGAGCATTGCCTTTGATCGGGACGGCCTGCATGTCCGGATCGTGGCGGGCGAGCGCTTGGGGATTTCAGGCAAATCCGGCAGCGGCAAGACCAGCCTTCTGGAAACGCTCGCTGGTATTCGGCCCGCTGGCGAGCATTGTGGCATTGCTCTTGATGACCAGCTTCTTGCTTCCCTGCCGTCCGAGGACGTGCGAGCGGCATTCGCGCTCTCGCCCCAGGATGCCCAGCTCCTGTCGGGAACCATCCGCGACAATTTGCGTGTGGCGCGCCCCGGCCTCAGCGACGAACGGCTTTGGGCGGCGCTGGAAGTCGCCTGCCTCGCTGTCGATATTCGCGCGATGCCGCATGGGCTTGACCAATGGGTCGGCGACGGCGGAGCGCGGTTGTCGGGCGGCCAGCGCAAGCGGTTGTCGATCGCCCGCGCCTTGCTTGCCGGCAGGCCGTGGCTGCTGCTCGACGAGCCGAGCGAGGGGTTGGACATGGCGACGGAGGCGCGGCTTGCGGGCCACCTCGACGCGTGGCTTCGCGAGACAGGGACCGGAGTCGTGGTGGTGAGTCATCGACCGACCTTCTTGAGTCTCGTCGGCAAGGGTCGAACAATCAACTTGAAGGATCGCCGCTAATATAGGGATATCTGTAGCTGGCCTGGGGGCGGATCGATTTGGCGCGCGTAATCAAATCCATTCAATCCACGTCGCGCATAAGGAGGAGCCTATCTGCCGCGTTCATACTACCGTTCCCGATCGATTACCTTGCCGTGGAGTGATCATTTGATATCGCTTGATATGGAACTGCTTCGTTCGCTTGCTGCGGCGCTCGCGGTAGGCGTGCTGATCGGTATCGAGCGAGGCTGGCGGCAGCGCGAGGCAGCGGATGGCAGCCGGGTCAGCGGTTTGCGCACCTTTGGCCTGCTCGGTCTTGCCGGCGGCCTTGCCAGCCATATGCCCGAAAGCCTTGCGGCGGTAATCGGGCTGGCGGTCACTGCCAGCCTGGTTCTTGGATATCGCAGCGAACAAGCCCGCACGGCCAGCCTGTCCATCACCAATACGTTGGTCGGCATTATCACCTTCGCCTTGGGATATATGGCCGGGCAGGGCCTGGTGAGCGAGACGCTGGCCGTCGCGGCGGTAACCACCTTGATCCTGACGCTCAGGCAGCAATCCCACGCCATGCTCAAAGGGATGAGCCACAAGGAGGTCGAATCGATCGCCACGTTCGCGATCGTCGCGTTGGTCATCCTGCCGCTGCTGCCGGATGCGAGCTACGGCCCCTTTGAGGCCTGGAACCCGCGGCAAATCTGGATGGTCGTCGTCGTCGTGCTCGGACTCTCCTTCGCCGGCTATGTCGCCAGTCGTCGGCTCGGCGCGGACAAGGGGGTCATGATAACCGCTTTGTTCGGGGCATTGGTATCGTCCACGGCGGTCACTGTTGCCTATGCCCGGCGTTTGCGCGCCAATGATGGTCCGCAAGGCCCCTTGATTGCTGGTATTGCGCTCGCCTCGCTCGTGATGTTCGCGCGCGTCCAGATACTCTCTTTTACCCTCATCCCCTACGCCAGCACATCGCTCGCGCTTGCAATGGTTCCGGCTTTCGTCGTCGGCGGTCTGACAACCCTTCTGGCGCTACGCTCCAAGGTGGATGGTGATGGCGCCAGCGAGGTGAAGCTGGGCAATCCGCTGGATTTCGGGCCGGCGCTTCTGCTGGCGGGCGCGGTTGCGTTGATTGCTGTCCCGGCACGTTGGGCGCTCGCGCGGTTCGGCGATCAGGGCATTGTCGTTGTGCTTGGTCTTACGGGCATGTGGGATGTGGACGCAGCCGTACTCACGCTCGCGGGGCTGCCTGAGGATATGTTGAAACCCGACACGGCCGGACTGGTGCTTGCGGTGCCCGTGCTCGCCAACACGATGTGGAAGGCTGTACTCACGCTGGTACTGGCAGGGCCATCAAAGCAAGGCTGGAAGGCGTCCGGCCCACTCTTCGCATCAGTTCTGGCATCTGCTGCCGGTATCGCCGCGCTCATGGTGTTTCGCTAGGAGCGATGAGCGGGCAGCTCGTGCCTGGTTCGAAGCTGGTTCAGGTCCATTCCTGAGGGGGGATGCGCGCTTTCGTTGCTGGCCGTGAATTTGTGGCGACGCAGAGCCATGGCCGGCTATTGTCGTAAGGGCCGAACGCGCGGCATCCGGCCCTTGGGCAGATCAGGCGGCCTGCGACAGGGCTTCGGCGATCTGATCCTTGATCGCGAGGCGGCGCTTGCGAAGTTCGGTCTCGTGATCTTGCGAGGTCGGTTCGATATTGGTTTCAGCCACGTGGATTTCGTCGTTCACGACATCATAATCGAGAAGAAGCTGCGCGAAGCGAGAGTCCGAAACCTTCAAGGCGTGAATCTTGTCCATCTGACCGGGGAATTCCTCGCTCAGGGTGTGGGGGGTAT
>JAYRJH010000112.1:0-410 GCA_041906415.1 Sphingomonas sp.
GCTAACGTGAGCGCGGGACGATTGTGCGCCGCCTTTTTCGAGTTGTCACGCCCTTCGTGGAGGAAAGCCCGGCCTCGCATGGCGAGGCCGGGCCATGCCGGATCAGAATTTGACGCCGGCGGCGATGCCGTAACGGCGCGGTTCGAGCGTGAAGATGTTGGTGAACAGGCCGGATGTCTGGTCCGTCAGGTACATGCCGGTCATCGCATTGTTGTTGAAGATATTCTGGATGAAGCCGCGCAGGAACCAGCGGCTGTCCGTGCCGTTCAGCTGGATCTGGGCGTTGGCCACTTCGTAGCCCGGGATACGGTTCACCCGGCCGTTGAAGATGTTGCCGAAGCTCTCGCCGGTATAGGTGATGTCGAAGCGGGGCACGATGTTCATGCCGTTCGAGAATTCGAAGGTCTTCT
>JAYRJH010000112.1:428-8604 GCA_041906415.1 Sphingomonas sp.
CCTTGCCCTTGATGTTCACCGCCACGCCGTCCGTCAGCACCTGGATGCCGCCGAAGGCTGCGCCCGCGGCGCCAGCCGCTTGAGTGGCAAGCGCCGAGCAGACACTGAACGCGCCGGTTGAGGCGATCCCGCCGTCCGCCGGGAAGGCGGTTGGCCCGCGAAGGCCCATCGCCGAGTTCACGGCAGTGACGAAGCCGTTCACGCCCGTAACATTGCCTGCGACCTTGGGGATCACGGCGCAGTTCGAGCCGTTGGCGAGATCCTTGATGATCACCGCATCCGAACGCCCGCCACCCGGATCGCGCTGGTTCACGAGATATTTGTCGCTCGTCACCTCGGTATGCAGATAGCTGGCGCTCATGTTGATCGACCAGTCGCGTGCCGGACGGAAGAAGGCTTCGGCTTCGAGACCCCAGATATTGGCGTCGACATTGTCGTTCACCGAGGTGCGCGCCACGATGCGGCTGAGCTGCAGGCCCTTGTATTTATAATAGAAGCCCGTGAGGTTCAGCGTGAAGCGACCGTTGTCGAAGGTGTTCTTCGAGCCGATTTCGAAGGCATCGATCTGCTCCGGCGCGAAGGTCAGCGGAACGCTGAGTCCCACCACTTGCAGCGGCGGATTTAAGCCGCCGGATTTGTAGCCACGCGAATAGGACGCGTAGAGCATGTGATCCTTGTCGATCTTATAATCCAGCACCGCGCGTCCGGTCACGCGATCGAAGCCGACGCTCTGGACGGCAGTCGGCTGATTGCCGGGCTTGGACGGATCGGCGTCATAGCTGCCGATATATGGCGAGTCATAGGCCGAGCCGGTCTGCCCATAAGGCACCAGGAAATTGAACAAGGTGGAGCGTGAGATCGCCTCCTTGTGATCGTTGTTGTAGCGCAGGCCGACCGTCAGCTTCAGCCTGTCGTTGACGTCATAATAAGCCTCGCCGAAAATCCCGTACGAGCGCAGTTTGAAGGCGAGGTTGGCGTTGTCGTAGAAGGACGTGCCGAGATACGATGGCTTGAGGCCATTGGCATAGGACGAGAAGCCGCCGAGCACGGCGCCGGCATAATCGAGGCCGAAGGCGTTGACGTCATAATCGCCCCGGTCGGCCTTCATGTCGACATAGATGCCGCCGAGCAGGAAGTTGAATTTCCCGTCGAAGTTGGAGGAGATGATCGCTTCGGCCGACCAGTCATGCGTCTTGCCGCTCGAACGGTCATAGGCGAGCGGCACGTTGCTGCAATTCGCATAGCCGCCAAAGACGCCGAGGCCATTGTTGACAGGTTGGGACACGCACAACGGGCCGTTCGGGCCGCTCGGCATCAGCGCCTTCGCCGCCGGGGCGAGATAGTTGGACAGGCCGGGAACGAAGGCGTCATAGGCGCCGGCCGCAGCAGCCGCGAAATTGTTCAGCCCCGCCTGGATCTGCGAGCGGTTCTGCACGCCAAGGTTGTAATCCTGTGACGAATCCACCGAGGTTTCATGGTAGAAGCCGGTCAACTGAGCCTTGATCGCGCCGAAATTATGCTCGATCCGGCCCTGCAACTGCAATTCGTCGGTCTTATAGCGCGGCGTATAGGCAGTGTAGACCTGCCGCGGGTCGGTCAGGATCGGATTGCCCGTATAGCTGTCCTGTCCGTAGAGCGAGCCGAGGCCGAGCGAGGCAGGAATACCTTGCAGGGCGAAGACTTCCCGGCTGGAGAAGACCCCGGCCAGCGTGGAATTGGTGTTGGTGCGGCCGTTGTCCAGCCGGTTGTTGAGGCAGCCCAGCACGCCCGTCGGGTCCGTCTGGCAGAGCTGCTTCTGAATCCGCATGCGATCGTCTTTTTCGCGGAAGTAGCTGCCCATGATATCGATAGTGGTGTCGATCGTCGGCTCCCACCGCAGCGACCCACGGATCGAATACATGTCGCGGCCGTCGATCTTCGTGTTGTTATACACGTTGGTCGTATAACCATCGCGATTCAGGTAGAAACCGGCGAATCGCACCGCGAGGGTGTCGGTCAGCGGGATGTTGATCATCGCCTTGGCGCGGATGGAATCGTAATTGCCGTATTCCACTTCAGCGGAGGCGGCCATTTTGTCGGTGCGGGGCTTGGCGGTGATGAAGTTGACCACGCCAGAGGTGGCATTGCGGCCGAACAGGGTGCCTTGCGGCCCGCGCAGGACCTCCACGCGCTCGAGATCGAAATATTCGGTTTCGAAGATGCGGGTCTGGAGCAACGGCGTGCCGTTCAGGTGGATGGCGGTGGCCGCGTCGCACGAGGTGCCGACGCAAAGATCGCCGACGCCGCGAATCGTGAAGCTCGATCCGGTGAAATTACTCTTCGTGAAGGTGATGTTCGGCAGCGTGAGCTGGAGATCGGAGGCGTTGTCGATCTGCTGCTTTTCAAGCGATTCCGCGGAGAAGGCGGAAACCGCGATCGGCACCGCCTGCAACGTCTGCGATTGCCGCTGCGCGGTGACGACAATATCTTGCGGCGACCCTCCTGCTTGCGCTTCCTGCGCCCAGGCGGGCGACCCCAGCGCCATCGTCAGGGCTGAGGCAGCGAGTAACGCGGATTTCGTCATGAACATCCCCTCCTACGGTCCGCGCCGGTCTTTATGCCGGTTCCACGGGTTTGATGGTTCGGTATGGAGACTGCGTTCGGAAAACCGCGCAGTCAAACGAAATTGCATCTTTAATGATGCCGTCTTTTCAAGGCTGTGACCGAAAGGAAACAGTTGCATTTGGGAACTTATGTTCGGACAGCTAGGATGACGTTTTCGCAAATGCGGTATGATCGACATGGAGAATTGAAGTGAGCGACAGGAATGCCGGCGGGCCGCTTGCCCCCGATGGCAAGCTGGAAGTGCCGGATGACGTAGCGGAAGCCGTGCGCACATTGATCCGCTGGGCGGGCGACGATCCGGGGCGCGAAGGGCTGCTGGACACGCCGCGCCGTGTTGCACGTGCGTGGCGGGAATATTGCGCCGGCTATGGCGACGATCCCGCGCACCACCTCTCGCGCGTGTTCGAGGAAGTGGGAGGATATGACGAAATCGTCCTGTTGAAGGACATTCCGTTCCAGTCGCATTGCGAACATCACATGGCGCCGATCATCGGGAAGGCGCACATCGCCTATCTTCCGAAGAATCATGTCGTGGGCATCTCGAAGCTGGCGCGCGTGCTCCACGCCTTTGCGCGGCGGCTCCAGGTGCAGGAGCGGCTGACGGCTGAGGTGGCGGACTGCATCTGGAACGGCCTGAAGCCGCAGGGCGTGGCCGTGGTGATCGAGGCGACCCATGCCTGCATGACGGCGCGCGGCGTGCGCACCCCCGGCGTCACGATGGCGACGAGCCGGATGATGGGCGTGTTCCGCGACGACGAGCGCAGCCGCAAGGAAGTGCTGGCGCTGATGGGCCATAAGGAGTGAAGCAGCGCCGGGTGCTGGTGACGGGCGGAGCGAAGCGGCTGGGCGCGGCGATCGTCCGGGCGGTCGCTGCGGCGGGGCACCGGCCGGTGATCCATTTTGGGACATCTCGCGCCGAGGCGGAGGCGCTGGCGAGGGAGACGGGCGGCGCGGTCGTGCAGGGCGATCTCGCCGATTCCGCCGCGCTGCCCGCGATGCTCGGCCGCGCGGCGGAAGTTGCGGGCGGCATGATCGACGGGCTGGTCAACAGTGCGTCCGCCTTTTCCTGGGACCGGCCTGGCGCGATCGATCCGGCGCTGGCGCTGCGGCTCCACGCGGTCAACGCGATCGCGCCCGCGCTTCTGGCGGAGGCGCTGGCCGCGCAGCCGGGGCTGGAGGAGGGGGCGGTGGTCAACCTTCTCGACCAGAAGCTCGCCAATCCGAATCCGGATTTCTTCTCGTACACGCTCACCAAATATGCGCTGGAAGGGGCGACCACGATGCTGGCGCAGGCGCTCGCGCCACGCGTACGCGTCAATGCCGTGGCGCCCGGCCTCACCCTGCCGAGCGGGGATCAGAGCGAGGCGGAGTTCGCGCGCGTGGCGTCCGCCAACCTGCTCCGCCGCCCGGTGGGGGCGGAACAGGTGGCGCGCGCGGCCGTGTGGCTGCTCGACGCGCCGAGCGTGACGGGGCAGATTCTGTTCGTCGATTGCGGGCAGAGATTCGTCTCCCGTGATTCCGATGTGATGTTCGAAGGGCGCGATGGCTGAATATACGACGATATTGGAAGGGCTGGAGGTGCGGATGCGCCTCGGCATCCACCCGCATGAGGCGGAGCCGCAGCGCGTTCGCCTGACGGTGGAGATGACGGTCGATTATCCCGTTACGCCGGGCGCCGATGCGATCGGCGAGGTGCTGGACTATGATTTCGTGCGTGAGGGCATATGCGCGCTGGCCGGCGCGCGCGGCTTCGCCTTGCAGGAAACCCTGGTGGAGGCTGTCGCGGCGCTATGCATGAAGGACGGGCGCGTCCGGCGCGTGCGGGTGCGATCGATGAAGCCGGACGTCTATCCCGACGCCGCCGTGGGATGCGAGATCGTGCGGACGCGCACCTGAATTGCCAACCGGCGCGCGGGCGCTTACATGGCGCTCAAACCCAGCAGATGTGACCTGATCGACGGAGCGACCGAACCGCCATGGCCGTGCAATATACCTATGTCATGAAGGGTCTGACCAAGACCTTCCCCGGCGCGAACAAGCCGGTGCTCAACAATATCCACCTGCAATTCCTGCCGGGCGCGAAGATCGCGATCATCGGCCCGAATGGTGCGGGCAAGTCCACGCTGATGAAGATCATGGGCGGGATCGACACCGATTATCAGGGCGAGGCCTGGGCGGCCGAAGGCATCCGCGTCGGCTATCTGCCACAGGAGCCGCAGCTCGACCCGGACAAGACGGTGATCGAGAACGTCCGCATGGGCGCCGGCCCGATCGTGGACAAGATCGAGCGTTTCAACGCCATCTCCGCCGAGATGGGCGACCCGAAGGACGACACCGATTTCGACGCACTGATGGCCGAGATGGGCGAGCTTCAGTCCGAGATCGACGCGGCCGACGGCTGGAGCCTCGACAGCCAGCTCGAACAGGCGATGGAGGCGCTGCGCTGCCCGCCGTCCGACAGCCCCGTCACCAACCTGTCGGGCGGCGAGAAGCGCCGCGTGGCGCTCTGCCGCCTGCTGCTCGAGAAGCCCGACATCCTGCTGCTGGACGAGCCGACGAACCACCTCGACGCCGAAAGCGTGGCGTGGCTGGAGAATTTCCTCAAGGAATATGCCGGCAACGTGATCCTCGTCACCCACGATCGCTACTTCCTCGACAATGTGGTGAACTGGGTGCTCGAGCTGGATCGCGGCCGTTACTACACCTATGAGGCGAATTATTCCGGCTATCTGGAGAAGAAGGCCAAGCGCCTCGAGCAGGAGGAGCGCGAGGAGGCCGGCCGCCAGAAGGCAATCGCCGACGAACTGGCGTGGATGCGCCAGACTCCCAAGGCGCGCCAGACCAAGTCCAAGGCCCGCATCCGCGCGTTCGACGAGCTGATGGCGGCGCAGGAGAATCGCGCGATCGGCAAGGCGCAGATCCTGATCCAGATCCCCGAGCGCCTCGGCGGCAAGGTGATTGAGGCGCAGGGCCTGTCCAAGGCCTATGGCGACAAATTGCTGTTCGAGGACCTGTCCTTCACCCTGCCGCCCGGCGGCATCGTCGGCGTGATCGGGCCGAACGGCGCGGGCAAGTCCACCCTGTTCCGGCTCATCACCGGGCAGGAGACGCCGGATTCGGGTACGATCGAGGTCGGCTCCACCGTGAAGCTCGGCTATGTCGACCAGAGCCGCGACGATCTCGACCCTAACAAGAACGTGTGGGAGGAGATCTCCGACGGGCTGGACGTGTTCCGCTTCGGCAAGCAGGAGCTGGGCACGCGCGCCTATGTCGGCGCGTTCAACTTCAAGGGACCGGACCAGCAGAAGAAGGTCGGCCAGCTTTCGGGCGGCGAGCGCAACCGCGTCCATATGGCGAAGATGCTGAAGGAGGGCGGCAACGTCCTGCTGCTCGACGAGCCGACCAACGACCTCGACGTGGAGACGCTCCGCGCGCTGGAGGAGGCGCTGGAGAGCTTCGCGGGCTGCGCGGTGGTCATCAGCCACGATCGCTTCTTCCTCGATCGCTTGTGCACCCATATCCTCGCCTTCGAGGGCGACAGCCATGTCGAATGGTTCGAAGGCAATTTCGAAAGCTATGAGGAAGACAAGCGCCGCCGCATGGGCGACGCCGCCGACCGCCCGACGCGGCTGGCCTACAAGAAGCTGACGCGGTGAGGATGCGCACGGGCGCGGACGAAGCCGCCGCGCCCAAATACAGCCATGTCGAGCGCGAGCGGCGGTTCCGCGTCGATCCGTCGCTGCTTCCGTCGCTGCCGCCCGAACATGTGCTGATCGAGGATGCTTACCTTACGGGCACGCGCTTCCGCCTGCGCCGCATGACCGACAGCGCGAGCGGCGAGGTCGCGCTGAAGCTCGCCAAGAAATATGAGGCGGACGACCCGCTCGCCCGCGCGATGGTGAATGCCTATCTGACCGCCGAGGAATATGCCGTTTTCGCCCGCTTGCCGGGGCGGACGATCGTGAAGCGCCGCTACCCGGTGACGGTGGAAGGCGCGGAGTTCGGTGTGGACGTGTTCGCGTGCGATCTCGAAGGGCTGGTGCTGGCCGAGATCGAGGCGCCCGACGCCGCGACGCTCGCGGCCGTTCCCGTGCCCGCATGGGCGTTGTTCGAGGTCAGTCGCGATCCGCGCTTCCAGGGCGGCTCGCTCGCCATGCTGGGTCGTGCCGGGGCGCTCGGGCTGATCGGCTGAGAGAGGCATTTCCAAACCGCGCGGCAGGTCGTAGGGGAACAGGTGATGCTCTGGATCGCGCGTCTCCTGCTGCTCATTCCCTCGCTGATCGCGGGATGGTTCGTCTCGCGGGAAGATCCGCGTTTCTGGGTGGTCGCGCTGGCGATCGCGCTGACGTTCATGGCGCTCGGCTCGCTCGTGGGGCTGTATCTTCCCGGCCTGCATCCGTGGACGGGAAGAAGGACTGATCCGAAGGAATTCACGATGCCGCATTATCGTTCCCGCACCAGCACGCATGGCCGCAACATGGCGGGCGCGCGCGGCCTGTGGCGCGCTACCGGCATGAAGGACGAGGATTTCGGCAAGCCGATCATCGCCGTCGCCAACAGCTTCACGCAATTCGTGCCGGGCCATGTCCATCTCAAGGACCTCGGCCAGCTCGTCGCGCGGGAGATCGAGGCGGCCGGCGGCGTCGCCAAGGAATTCAACACCATCGCGATCGATGACGGCATCGCGATGGGGCATGACGGGATGCTCTATTCGCTGCCCAGCCGCGACCTGATCGCGGACAGCATCGAATATATGGTCAACGCGCATTGCGCCGACGCGATCGTCTGCATCTCGAATTGCGACAAGATCACGCCGGGGATGCTGATGGCGGCGATGCGGCTCAACATCCCGGCGATCTTCGTCTCGGGCGGGCCGATGGAGGCGGGCAAGGCCGACATCCACGGCAAGACGGTGGCGCTGGACCTGATCGACGCGATGATCGTGGCGGGCGACGATCATTATACCGACGAGGAAGTGCAGGTGGTCGAGCGTTCGGCCTGCCCGACCTGCGGCTCCTGCTCGGGCATGTTCACCGCCAATTCGATGAATTGCCTGACCGAGGCGCTCGGCCTGTCGCTGCCCGGAAACGGTTCCGTGCTCGCCACCCATGCCGATCGCGAGAAGCTGTTCCGCGAGGCGGGGCGCACCATCGTCGATCTCGCGCGCCGCTGGTATGAGGAGGAGGACGTGACCGCATTGCCGCGCGGCATCGCCACCTTCGCCGCGTTCGAGAATGCGATGAGCCTCGATATCGCGATGGGCGGCTCCACCAACACCGTGCTTCACCTGCTCGCCGCCGCCTACGAGGGCGAGGTGGATTTCACCATGGCCGATATCGACCGGCTCTCGCGCCGCGTGCCGTGCCTGTGCAAGGTCGCGCCGGCCAAGGCGGACGTGCATATGGAAGACGTGCACCGCGCGGGCGGAGTGATGGCGATCCTCGGCGAGCTGGAGCGCGCCGGGCTGCTCGACGCGAGCCAGCCGACCGTCCATGCCGCGACGCTCGGCGAGGGGCTGGCGCGCTGGGATATCGGGCGCACCAACAGCGCTGCGGCGCACGAATTGTTCAAG
>JAYRJH010000113.1:0-7719 GCA_041906415.1 Sphingomonas sp.
TAAAGCCGCATCTGCGCGGTGCGGACGATCGGCGCGCCATTGTCGGTGATCGCGATCCATGGCGAATTGGCCTCGCGCTCGCCGATCGCCAGCGACACGCGCGTGGAGACGAGGCCCGGCACCGTCGCGCCGAGATCGAGCGCCACCTGCCGCTGCTGCCCCGCGAGTTGCAGGATCGCCGTCACCAGCGCGAGCGAATCGACCTTCGCGATACCCTCGCCGCCCTCGCTCTGCTGGCCGAACGGCCCGGCGTCGATCAGCGCGGAGAGCGAGAGAGAACGCCCTCCGACCGCATCGGCCAGCGCATTGACCACGCCCGCCGCATCGGCCTTCCCGTCCGCCCGCAACGCGCCCGCCACCGCATCCAGCGCCTGCGGGGTGGTGACGTTGCTTTTCAGGATGTCATTATAGGTCAGGGCGTTCAGCCCGGCCTTCGTGCGCAGCAGCGGAAGGATGGCGAGCAGATCGACGTCCGCCGAGGCCAGCGCATTATAGTCCATCAGCGAGAGCGAGATCTTGCTGCCGGTCAGGCCCGAAAGCAGCGCATTGAGCAGCCCGTCATTGAGGCTCGCCAGCCGCGACCCGATCGAAAAGCTGGCGTAGCGCTGCCGCGCGGCGGTGGCGGTGCGCGAGATGGGGACGGCGCCACGCCCGAAAATCCTGGCGAAGAAGGTGGGAGAGGTGGATTCCAGCATCACGCGCGCCGCGCCGCCTGCGCTGTCCCCGGCCGTGAAGCGCGCGCCAGGGGCGATCGAGGCGTCCGCGCGATAGCTTCCGCCCGTCACCCGGACGCTCACCGCGCGCGGAAAACCCGCCGCGCGCACCGACGCCTCAGCCGCGTTCTGCGCATCGGTTGCATCACCCGATGCGGCGGCCAGCGCAGCGGCGTCCGCCATGCCCTGCAGCCGCCGGGTGTCGAGCTGCACCGAGCCTATATCGATCGCGAAGGCCGCCAGCCCGATCAGCACCGGCATCGCGGCCGCCAGCATCATGCCGACACCGCCCCGTGCCTCGCGGAGCAGGCGGTTCACAACACGCCCCCCTGCTGGATCACCGCGCGGCGCTCGATCACCGGATCGGGCATCGGCAGGAGGCCGACGTGAAACAGGCCGATCGCGCCGGCGTCGAGCCGGACGCGCACGGTGAGCACCGGCGGCGCTTCCTCCACGATGAGCCTCACGGTGCCGGGGCGGATTTCGGGAAGCAGCGCCAGCTCGCGCGTCATCGCGGCATTGGCGAGCGACACCCGTTCCGCCGCGTTCATCCCCGCAAGAGTGGCGCGGGCCGAATCGTTGGCGATCTGCTGGGCATTATGCGCGAGCAGGAAATATTGGCCGTAGCCCAATATCCCCAGCAGGATCATCAGCAAGAGCGGCGCGAGCAACGCGAACTCGATGATCGCCGCCCCTCGCGTATCGCGGAGGAACGATGCGGGCCGCGCACGGATCCATCCCCTTCTCATGGGGGCAGATTGGTCGGCAGGGCGTTAAGTCGCGGCCGTCACCGGCGCATGCCCGATTTACGCGAATCACGCATGTCCCGCGCGCGAACCGCTACGGAATCGCGCCATAACGGCGCGATTCCGCGCAAGATCAGCGCATCCGGGGGCCGCCGAAGGGGATCGGCGGCGTGCGGCGGTCGCGGCGCGGAAGCTGCGCCTGATAGGCGTGGCCGCAATGTTCCACGCAATAAGGGAAGCCGGGGTTCACCTTCTCGCCGCAGAAGTGGAAATCCGGTTCACCCGGGTGGCCGAGCGGCCATTTGCACACCTTGTCGCTGAGATCGAGCAGGGTGGTCTTGCCCGCGATCTCCGGCGAGGGCTTGGCCGGGACTAGACGGCGCGGCGGCGCGGGCGCGATCGGCGGCTGCTGCTCCCCCGGCGCCTGGCGCACGAACCCCCCCGGCCCGACCGAGCGCAGCACCGGCCGGTTCTCCGAAGGCTGGCGCGGAGAGAGGTCGGTGGTGATGGTGATCGGCTTCGGCTCCGACGTGCGCGACACGGCCGGGGCTGCGGCCGGAGCCGATTCGACCACCGGCGGCGGAGGAGGCGGCGCGACCGCGGCAGGGGGCGCGGGCGGCGCCTTCGCCTCAACGGATTTGGCGGCCCTGGCCTCCGCTTTCGCCTCCGCATCCTTGGGCACCACGGGCGATGGGCGCGATTGCAGCCCCAGCCGGTGCGCCTTGCCGATCACGGCATTGCGGCTGACCCCGCCCAGCGCCTCCGCGATCTGGCTCGCGGTCTGGCCGCCTTCCCACATGGTCTTGAGCGTCTGGATACGCTCCTCGGTCCACGACATCTTGCTTCCTTCACTGGCGGCCGGGTTGCAGCCGCGCGCCACAGCGTTTACCGCCAGACGCGATGAGCAGCCATCCCCCAATCGGCCAAAACACGTCGGCGATCAGAAACGCACCCGGCGTTCCGGTAATACGGAACATCAACTGGGGCGGCCTGAGAACCCTCTATGTGAAGGAGGTGCGCCGCTTCTTCAAGGTGCAGCTCCAGACGATCTGGGCGCCGGCGGCCACCACGCTGCTTTTCCTGATCGTTTTCACCATCGCGACGGGGGCGAAGCGGCCCGTGCACGTGGGCGGCGTGGATATTCCCTTCGCCGATTTCATCGCGCCGGGCCTCATCATCAGCCAGGGGATGATGAACCCCGCCTTCGCCAATGCCAGCTTCGCGCTTCTGGTAGGGAAGATACAGGGGACGATCGTCGATTATCTCCAGCCTCCGCTTTCCAATGCGGAGCTGCTGGCGGCGCTGGTGGGCGGCGCGATGACGCGCGCCTTCCTCGTCGGGCTGATCTGCTGGGCGGCAATGGCGCTCTATCCCGGCGTGCACGTCACCCCGCTCCATCCGGTCGCGGTGGTCTGGTTCGGCTTTCTGGGCGCGATGTTCCTGTCGCTGCTGGGCGTGCTGACCTCGATCTGGGCGGAGAAGTTCGATCATTCGGCCGCCGTCACCAATTTCGTGATCGCGCCCTTGTCGCTGCTCTCCGGCACCTTCTATTCGGTCGATCACCTCGCGCCCGCCTTTCGGGCGTTCAGCCATGTGAACCCGTTCTTCTACATCATCTCCGGCTTCCGATACGGCTTCCTCGGCACCGCCGATTCGCCGGTGATGCTGGGGAGCATAGTGGTCCTCGTGCTGGACGTGGCGCTGGCCGTGCTTTGCTATGCGCTGCTGCGGCGCGGCTGGAAGCTCAAGAGCTGAATCGGGGTCCTACCAACCAAGTTGTCCTGATCGCCTTTGCCCCCTAAGGGCACGGGCATGACCCAGATCACGCCCGAGATCGTGGCCGAACACGGCCTTTCGCCCGAGGAATATGACCGCCTCCTCCACGCGCTCGGCCGCGAGCCGAATCTGGTGGAACTGGGCATCTTCTCGGTGATGTGGTCCGAGCATTGCAGCTATAAATCCAGCCGTATCCATTTGAAGAAGCTGCCGACCGAGGCGCCGTGGGTGATCTGCGGCCCCGGCGAGAACGCCGGCGTGATCGACATCGGCGACGGGCAGGCCGCGATTTTCAAGATGGAGAGCCACAACCACCCGAGCTACATCGAGCCGTATCAGGGCGCGGCGACGGGCGTGGGCGGCATCCTGCGCGACGTGTTCACGATGGGCGCGCGGCCGGTGGCGAACCTGAACGCGCTGCGCTTCGGCCGGCCCGATCATCCGAAGATGCGGCACCTCATTTCCGGCGTGGTCCACGGCATCGGCGGCTATGGCAATTGCGTCGGCGTGCCGACCGTGGGCGGCGAGGTGAACTTCCATCCCGCCTATGACGGCAACATCCTCGTCAACGCGATGACGGTCGGCGTCGCGGATACGAACAAGATCTTCTATTCGGCCGCGTCGGGCGTCGGCAATCCGATCGTCTATGTCGGCAGCAAGACCGGCCGCGACGGCATCCACGGCGCGACGATGGCGAGCGCGGATTTCTCCGAGGATTCGGAGGAGAAGCGCCCCACCGTGCAGGTCGGCGATCCCTTCACCGAGAAATTGCTGATCGAGGCGTGCCTCGAACTCATGGCCTCCGACGCGATTGTCGCGATCCAGGACATGGGCGCGGCGGGCCTCACCTCCTCCAGCGTCGAGATGGCGTCGAAGGGCGGCGTCGGCATCGAGCTCGTCATGGACGACGTGCCGCAGCGCGAAACCGGCATGACGCCCTATGAGATGATGCTCTCCGAATCGCAGGAGCGGATGCTGATGGTCCTGAAGCCCGGCCGCGAGGCCGAGGCGGAGGCGATCTTCCGCAAGTGGGAGCTGGATTTCGCGGTGATCGGCCATGTCACCGATACGGGCCGCATGGTGCTGAAATGGAAGGGCGACGTGGTGTGCGATATCCCGCTCGGCCCGCTCGCCGACGAGGCGCCGCTCTACGATCGCCCACACGTCCCTACCCCGCCCGCCAAGGCGTTGACCGACGTGCCGGAAAGCACCGACATCGCCGCCGACCTGCTGACGCTGATCGGCTCCCCCGATATCGCCAGCCGCCGCTGGATCTGGGAGCAATATGACCACATGGTCGGCGCGGACACGACGCAGCGCCCCGGCGGCGACGCGGCGGTGGTGCGCGTCCACGGCACGCAAAAAGGCCTCGCCATCACCACCGACTGCACCCCGCGCTATTGCTTCGCGGACCCGGTGGAGGGCGGCAAGCAGGCGGTGGCGGAGGCGTGGCGCAATCTCACCGCCGTCGGCGCGACCCCGCTTGCCATCACAAACTGCCTGAACTTCGCCAACCCGCAGCGGCCGGAGATCATGGGGCAGATCGTCGGCTGCCTGGAGGGCATGGGCGAGGCGTGCCGCGCGCTGGACTTCCCGATCGTCTCGGGCAACGTCAGCCTCTACAACGAGAGCAAGGCGACGGGCGGCGGCTCCGCCATCCTGCCGACGCCGGCGATCGGCGGTGTCGGACTGCTCAAGGACTGGAGCAAATCCGCCACGATCGCCTTCAAGGGTTCGGGCGACGTGATCCTCGTGGTCGGCACGCGGCGCGGGCATCTCGGGCAGAGCCTGTGGCTGCGCGAGGTCCACGGCCGCGAGGAAGGGCCGCCGCCGCGCGTCGATCTGGCGGCGGAGAAAGCGGCGGGCGAGCTGATCCGCGCCGGCATCCTCTCCGGCCAGCTCTCGGCGGTGCACGACGTGTCGGACGGCGGCATCGCGGTGACGCTGGCGGAGATGGCGCTGGCGAGCGGCATCGGCGCGATGATCGACCGCAAGCAGCCGTTCGGCTGCGCCGAATCCTTCTTCGCGGAGGAGCAGGGAGTGTATGTCGTGACGGTGCACGACCATGCGCTGGCCGATTTCCTCCAGGCCGCGCTGGAGGCGGGGGTGGAAGCGGAGCCGTTGGGGCGGACCGGCGGCAAGCGCCTGATCTTCGAACGCCCGAACCGCGACGACGTGGTGACGCTCGATGCGTTGCGCGAGGCGCATGAAGGCTTCTTCCCGAAGCTGATGGGCGCGTAAATCCTTTTCGGGCCGGCTGCTCCCCTTCTCCGTTCGGGCGAACGGAGGAGAGCAGGCCCTTGATCGTCCCCGCTTCTCCGTGCAGTCCACCCGTCATGCCGCTTCGCCTGATCGCGTTCGCCCTGCTCGCAGCCGCTCCCGCCGCCGCGGAAGAACCCACCCCGGCGCCCGATTTCTTCGCCGCCGCGATCTGCCAGCCGCCTTACGACTTCGGCAGCGCTACGGCGCTGTATGAAGCGGCCGAAAAGATCGCCGGGCCGGATATGTCGCAGCTCGGCGCCGCTCTCTATCGCCTCCCCGCGCCGATCGCGCGCGACGGCTTTTCCGCGCGGGACGTGATGTTCGCCGGCTCGGCTTACGGCGTGCTGGTCGATGGCGAGGTGGCGGCGAAACTGGCCGAAACCTATCATCTCGCGCCGGAGACGACGCACCTGCTCGGCGCCTCGTCGCTCGGTTTCGCGCGCGCCCTTCCGGATGCGGATCAGCCGATGAAGGAACTCGGGCTGGTCTCGATCGTCGCGCGGCAGGGTCCGGGGCTTAAAGGCAAGACGATGCTGGCGTGCGAATTCGTCTCGAACGAGGATCGCGAGCGGCTGGAAGCTTTCGAGAAAGAGTCAGGCGGGAACCGCTAATTCGCCTTCCTGTATCCGCCGCGTGCCCGGATAGGCGAACAGCAGGTCGCTTCCCGCCGATGCGTGAAGCTCCTCCGTGCCGGAGATCATCACGCACTCGCCCGCCTGCCATGCGACGCCGCCGATCACGCCTTCGCCGCTGACGGGAACCAGCCAGCCCCACGTCCCTTCCGGCAAGGCGATGTTCCGCGTGCCGCCGGTCCAGCGCTCCAGCACGAATTTCGGGCCTTCCACCAGGATCGTCCGGCCCGGCGAAACCTCGCCCGGCATGGGCGGCGCGATCCATGGCTCCAGATCCGCCACGGCCACGCCATCGTCCAGATGCAGCTCGCGCGGCCGGCCGTAATCATAGAGGCGATAGGTGACGTCGGCGTTCTGCTGCACCTCGATCACCGTCACCCCGGCGCCGATCGCGTGGATCGTGCCCGCGCCGGAATAATAGAAGTCGCCCGCCTTCACCGGCTTCCAGTCCAGCTTATGCTCGATCGATCCGTCGAGCGCGCTGGCGCGCAGTTCTTCCGCCGTCATCGACGCCTTCGGGCCGATCGCGATGGTCGAATCCGGCGCGGCGTCCAGCACCAGCCAGCATTCGTCCTTGCCGCGCGGCAGGCCGCGAGCATGGGCCTCGGCATCGGAAGGATGATCCTGCACCGACAATTTCTCGGAGGTGAACAGATATTTGACCAGCAATTCCGGCTCGTCCGGATGCGGCGACTGGAACCACACTTCCCCGATCGGCGAAGCATCCGGCGCGGGATCGGGAAAGCCCGGATAGAGGCGATGGCGCCCCCATGGTTTTTCCACCCGTTTCGTCGCCATCAGAATTGCACTCATACCACCTGACTCAAAAACCCGTTTGCCGGCCCTCAACGCGCGGCACGGCGATTGCGTTTCACCGTTGTTCGCCGGCCCACGCATAGGCTAAAGGCGTTGCAAATGCGTATCCCCTTTTCCCGTCCGCTGGCGCTGATGCTGGTCGCCGCCTTCGCCCTTCCGATCGCCGGCTGCGCGCGCAACCGCGCCAAGGGCGACCTGCCCTATGTCGCGCGGGACGTGGGGACGCTCTACACCGCAGCCAAGACGCGGCTGGACCGGCATCAATACAGGGAAGCCGCCGCCCTGTTCGACGAGGTGGAGCGCCAGCACCCCTATTCGATCTGGGCGCGGCGCGCGCAGCTCATGGGCGCGTTCAGCCATTACCTGGCGCGCAACTACACCGAATCGATCCAGTCGGCGCAGCGCTTCATCTCGGTCCATCCCGGCAACCGCGATGCGGCTTATGCCTATTATCTGATCGCGTTATGCTATTACGAGCAGATCAGCGACGTGACGCGCGACCAGAAGATCAGCTCCCAGGCGCAGGACGCGCTGGGCGAACTGATCCGCCGCTATCCGAACACCCGCTACGCCGCCGACGCGCGATTGAAGATGGATCTCGTCCGCGATCACCTCGCGGGCAAGGAAATGGAGATCGGCCGCTTCTACGAACGGCGCGGGCAATGGCTGGCGGCGACGCTGCGCTTCCGCAAGGTGATCGACGATTACCAGACGACCACCCACGCGCCGGAAGCGCTGATGCGGCTCACCGAAACCTATCTCGCGCTCGGCGTG
>JAYRJH010000113.1:7807-8518 GCA_041906415.1 Sphingomonas sp.
ACTGGTATCAGCGGGCTTACAAGCTGATGAAGGAATATCCGGTCAAGCCGATCCCGCCGCTTGCGCCGGGAGAGCCGGTGGTGCCGGTGACGACCAAGCCCGCGCCCGCCGCAACGCCCGCTTCCCAGCCCGCGCCCAATCCGGGCGCGTGACGGCGTGATCCGGGCGCGTTCCGGATGCTGACCGCGCTTTCCATCCGCGACGTGGTGCTGATCGAGGCGCTCGACCTCGAATTCGGCCCCGGTCTCGGCGTGCTCACCGGGGAAACGGGCGCGGGCAAATCGATCCTGCTCGATTCGCTCGGGCTGGCGCTCGGCGCCCGGGCGGACAGCGGGCTGGTGCGCCACGGCGCGACGCAGGCCACCGTGAGCGCCACCTTCGATCCGTCGCCCGAAGCCGCGCGGCTGCTCGAGGCCAACGGCTTCGCGGCGGAGCCGGGCGAGCCGCTCATCATCCGCCGCATCGTGAAGGCCGATGGCGGCAGCCGCGCCTTCCTCAACGATCAGCCCGTCTCAGCGGGCCTGCTGCGCGAGATCGGCGGAGTCCTGGTGGAGATCCACGGCCAGCATGACGAGCGCGGACTGCTCGCCCCCGCCGGCCACCGCGCGCTTCTCGACGCCTTCGGCCGGATCGACACCGCCGCGGCCGCCGCCGCATGGGATGCCTGGCGCGTGGCGGAGGAGGCGCTGGCCGCCGCCCATGCCGAGATCG
>JAYRJH010000114.1:0-8449 GCA_041906415.1 Sphingomonas sp.
CCTGAAATCGGTCCGCAACAACAAACCGAACTATTCGGAAGTCTTCATCGACAGCCCGCTTGGCCTCGGCATCGCCCGGCTCGTCGTCGATCCGTTCAGCTACTGGATCAACACCTCCGCGCCCGAAGACGTGGCCGCGTTCGAGGCGCTGGTCCGCGCCGGACGCTCGCCGCTCGAAGCGGTGTGCGATCTCGCCGGCGTCGATCCCGCCGGGATAATCGGCACGTCCTTCGATGACGCAGCGCCGCTGAAGCGGAGCGCGCTGTCATGACGCGGCGCTCCCCCTCCCCCGACCAGTTGCCGCTCCGGCTCGTGGAGAGCCCGGATGAGGATATCGAGCGGATCATCGAGGCGCGCGTCGCCGCACGGGCGGAAGCCGACGCATTGCGCTGGCGCTTCCGCCTGGTGGTCATCGAATCCGTGATGATCGCATCGCTCGTGCTCGCGGCCGGGCTGGTGCTCGAACAGCCCGCTGGCATCGTTCTTCGCGGCGCGGCGATCGTTGGCGGCGGCTGTTTCCTGACCGGGCTCATCCTCATCGGCCTGACCGGGGCCGCGGGCCGCTTGCTCGCAAAACTCAGGAGGAAAAGATGATGCTGGACATACTCCCGCCCAGTGGCGGCAATGAGCGCCTGACCCTCGTCGTGCGCAGGCCGGACGAATCCCTTCACGACTACCTGGTCCGCTGCCAGTGGGAACTGGGCGACCGGGTCCGGTTCCTCGCGTCCGTTCGCGATGCGCAATGGACCATCCTAGAAAGCGAGCGCCAGCGCTGGCGGCGGCACGCTCTCCTGCTAACCTTCACCGGGCCGGTCATCACCGCCCTGGCCTATGCCGCTCTTGGCTTGTGCGGGGCCGCGGACAGCGTGCTGCCAGTGCCGCTCATGGCCGGGCTGATCGCCTGTGCCGGAATTGCCGGCGCCGCGCTGGCGATCGGCATCGCCCGCATCATCGACAGCATCCCGAATTGGCTGGTCACGCGGAGGGCACGGAGATGGGCATGAACGGCAGCTTCTCCGGCTCGCCCGACCCGTCGTCGATCCGGCCGCTGATCGGCGACATGATCCGTTGGCTTGCCCGACAGATCGACGGCGGGATCGACGAAATCCCTCCTCGTCCCGGAAAACGGCCGGAGAATCTTTTGATCCGTCCAGGGATGGCCCCGCGCCTGCCGGGCGAGACGCAGGAAGCCTACGTCGAACGCCTGCATCGCTCGAATGAAGCCGTGCTCCTGATCATGACCCGTTCCGCGCTTGCCATGGAATATACGTCCGGTCGGGACGAGAGGATCGCGGCTCTGCGCTTTCGGCAGATCGTGGGCCTCGAAGCGGCGGCGGCCTCGATCATCGTCGGCCTGTTCCTGCTCGTCCCGGAAATGCCCCTGTTCATGCGGGCGGCCATTCTTGTCCTGACGCCGATCGCGCTTGTGCGGGGAGGACTTTGGTTCCTGCACCGCGCGTCGAGGATGGCAAATGCCCTCGCCCGACATGCCGAAAGGTGGGGCCGATGAACGGCATCTTCTCCGGCGCGCCTTGTCCGTCATCCATTCGCCTGCTGGTCGGCACCCATCTGCTGTTGATCCTCCAGTCTTCGCTGGTGCTCTGGTCGGCCCCCGACCTCGGCGGCAGCCAGGCGCTGATCTGGCTCACGCTGTTCCTGGGCGTCACCGCGTTCATCTGCGCGGTCTGCGGCGAGAGTCGTACGCCTGCCGTTCCCTGGAGGGAGCGCCGCCGTGGTCGATAGACGTGTCCCCCAAGGCTGGCATGTCCTCGCCATCCAGTCCGCGCTCATCGCCGGGTGTCTGGCCGGCGCGCTGATCGTCGCGGGGGTGGCCCACGCCGAGACATCGACCATTGGTCGTACATGGCCGATCGCCGAGCCCGACGCGATGGCCGAGATCGAGGCGCGTGCCGCAAAGCAGCCGCCCAATATGGCCGAAAAGTTCGGGCCGCGTTCGGGCTGGAGCGCATTGAAAGGCGCGACGCTCGGTGTCGCGCGCCAGAACCAGGTTCGCAGCGTTGTGCCGTTCTACACGCTCGATCAGGAAATCCGGCTGCCGGACGGCAAGCTGCTCTATCCTGCGGGCTTCACCTTCAACCCGCTGACCTATGTGTCGCTGCCGCAGAAGCTGGTGGTCGTGCATCCCCGCGATCTGGGCTGGGCGCTGAAGACCGCCGCGCTCACCGACTGGATCATCCTCACCGGCGGTGGGGACGCAAAGGACGATGCGCTCTCGCTTGGCGAGAAGCACGGCCGTGCCCTCTTCATTCTCGAGGAGCGCGTGAAGGAGCGGTTGGGCCTCACCGTCGCGCCCGTGATCGTCCGGCAGGTCGGCCAGAAGCTGGAGCTGACAGAGGTGCGCGTCGATCGCGCTCCCGTACGAAAGGCCATCCCATGAGTCGGCTCATCTCGATGCTGCGCACCGGCGCGGCGGCCCTCGCTCTGGCGCTCGTCGCGCCCGCCACGCCTGCGCATGCCTCCAAATGCGAGGCGGGCACCGTGTTCAATCCGATCACCAAGGTGCGCTGGAACTGCATCTTCCCGATCACGATCGGGGGCGTGCGGGTGGGCTCCTACGATAAGCTCGACAAGGAACTGGACGCCCAGTCGGCCTCCAAACCGCTCTGCGCCTGCCGCAAGGGTGCGACCTTCTGGTTAGGGGTCAAGGTTTCGTTCTGGTCACCCAATCGCATGGTTGATGTCGTGACCGAGCCGGGCTGCATGATGGCGCTCGGTGTCGATCTCATGCCGACCGGTGGGAAATTGCAGGGCAGCCAGTCGTCGATCTCGGACGGCACCAACACCCGCAAGATGTTCGCGCAGGCGCATTATTACATCTCGCCGGTCTGGAAGATGCTCGACATGTTCACGGACCTGCCGTGCATCGAGGATGATGGCTTCGACGTCGCGATGATCACCGAGGTGCTGCCGACCTGGCAGTCGGGCACATTGGGCGCTATCATCCAGCCCGAAGGCATCCTGTTCGGCAATCCGGCGGCCGGCCTCGCCTGTATGGCCGACAGCGCCGCCGCAGCTGCTGGCAAGGTCATCGATCCCCTGTTCTGGTGCATGGGCTCCTGGGGCGCGACCTATCCGGTCGCCGGCGACATCCATTTCGGGGACAGCGTCGAGGCCTGGGCGGGTCTCGCCGCGCGCTCGACGTTCATGATGGGCAGGCTGGGCGCTCTCACGATCCACTCGGCGGACGGCTGCTCGTTCAAGCCGCAGCCGATCTGGACCAAGAGCCGCTACAAGATGCAGATCATGGAGCCGGTCAAGGGCGGCAAGTGCGTCAACATCGGCCGTCCCGGCGCGCTCTGGACATCGGGCAAGCACGCGCCGGGCAAGGACAATGCCCAATTCATGTTGTTCGAGAAGGCGATCTGCTGCGCGGGGATTTCCACGCCATGAGCAGATCGCTTCCCCCAAACCGTGCGTCTCGCGCGGGTAGCTGCCCCGCTCGTCACGGAACGCTCCCCACCGTGAGCGGGCGCGCGGAAGGAGCGGCGGTGTGCCTTTCAACCGCCGCTCCCCCCTCGGTCAGCGCGGCCGAAAGCCCCCCGCCGGGGCCGGCAATGCCCCCTCCCGCCGTATCTCCGGTGGCGGCCGCGCTGACCATTTTTGAGGGACAGGCCGTCTTCAGGATACTCTCGCCCGGATCCAGCGCGTTCCGGGCGGGAGACGTGCTGCGCTTCGCCCATGGCTCGCGAACCACCCGCGCGAGGACGCCATGGTGAAGCGCGGCATCCTCCTCCTCGCGGCCAGCGCTCTGGCGCCGGCGCCGCTCTCGGCCCAGACGGTCGAGGACCGCGCCCGCGCCGCCGCCGAAGCATCCCGCGCGAAGACCTCGGACAGCGATGCGATCCAGCAGAATTATCTGACGCCGGGGCTTGCCGGACAACCGATCTCGACAGTCGACAACAGCCGGACGTTCAACCCCAATATAGCGTGCCAGAAGACGGCGACGCTGCTCGAACTGATCGCGCAGCCGGCGGCGACCGGCGATATCGGCACGCTGCGGATATCGCGCGACAAGGATCTCGACGGCACGGTCGACCAGACATTGACCCTGCCGGTGCCGGTATCGGGCATTTGCGCCAATGGCGTCGTCTCCTGTCAGCCGGGCACCTGGAACCAGTGCAAGAGCTTCAAATGGGATGTTGCGTCAGGCGGCGATCTCAAGCTCGCGCAAGTCGACCTGACCGATCTCGCCGGTTGCTACTGCATCAACAACAGCTGCGGCAGCAACCTCGTCTGGGGCAATATGGCCTCGGTGCTGAAAGACCTGGGCGGCGGCGTCATCGGCGCGCTCACCACGGCCGATCCGCGCGTCGGCGTCGCGCAGGCGGTGATCGACGGCCCGGCCATCCGTTACACTGGCGCCCAAAGCACGGCCTGCTCGCCCAACCCCGCGCTCCCGCAGACGGCCTATCGCGCCAGTCCCGCCACGATCCAGGGCGATGCCGCGAGCGTCGCCGCATCGAACAGCATCTTCCAGGCGCTCAAGGGCTCGCCCGCCGGCGTCGGCAAGGCCGAGCAGATCCGGTCCTGCACGATCACGCGGGAGGTGTCGTTGAACGCCGTCAAGGCGGACGATGTGATCGCGCATCTCGGCGGCGCCTATGCGATCTATGCGCCCGCACCCGATCAGCTCACATTGCAGATGGGCTCGCCGCGCGACGACAGCCTGCGAGGCGGGAGCTGCCGCATCTTCGAGTTTTCCATGCGGCTGCGGATCGATGATCCCGATCGCCTCGCGCAGTTCCGGCTCTCGCACTATTTCTTCGACGACTGGCTCCAGCTTCGCATCGACGGCGAGCTCGTGCTGTCCAATCCGGCGAACTGGACCGGGACCGGCCTGCCGCCCGGCAAGTGCGAGCGGAAACGGACCTGGCATGCCTATCCCAATCTCGACCTCAAGCCGTGGCTGACCCGCGGCGAGCATGTCATTTCCATGCGCATCGCGGTCGGCGGTGAAGGAGAGGCCTTCGCGCAGTTCGATGCAATGCTCGACCTCAGTTGCAACCCGACCGAGCGGATCGTCGACCTGTGCGCGGGCTATGCCGGCGACGTCAATTGCGCGCTTCATGACGAAAGCGTCGATGGCGTCGAGACGTTCCGCAACGGCGTCGGCACCGGCCTTACACCCCTCCCCCAGGCACGCCTGTTCGAGAGCGGCGCCTGCTCGCTCCGTCTCGCGCGGCCATGGTTCGAGCGTCAGCGCCGTTATCGTTGTACCGTCGATACCGGATCGATGCCGGAACCTGATCTGAGCCGCGGCGCCTATATCATCGACCATTCGACCGAGACCATGCTGGCCGACCGGACGAGGACCTCGGACGGGGGTTATGCCACCGCGTCACGGCCCTTCGCGCTGCCCGATCGCGGCTCGGTTCCGGCCTGCGAGCCGGTCTGCAAGACCCGCGCGCCCGCGCGCAATACGGCGGCTACCCTCGACGGAGTGGTCGGCACGAAACAGAATGCGCCTGTCGGGTGGGACACCTTCTACCATGCCTGCACGGCGGCAGGCGGCGGCGATGTCTGCCCTGTGGGTCCGGGCGAGGAAATCGTCTCGGCCTGCGGCTGCCTCGACGATTTTCCCGAAGCCGTCGTCATGATGCAGACCGTCCGCCTCGGTGGGGCCGACATGGTCTGCACGGGGGAAGTCCGATGATCGGGCGCCTCCTTCCCTGGCGGAAGCGCGCACAGCTGCTTGCGCTCGGCCTGTACGGCTTGCTGCTCGCGGGGCATGTCACGCCAGCGCAAGCGCAAACGCTCCCGGTCTGCGCGGTCGATCTCGATGGCAACGGCGATGCCGGTGATCCTGGCGAGGTCGCGAACTGCACGATCATGGCGGATGAAGAATGGCTCTGCCCGATCCAGCAAGTGATGTGCGTGGCCGATGCCGAGGGCGCGTATAGCTGCCCGCTCGGCAGCCAGCACTCATGCCTGACGCCGGTCGGCGGCGGCACGCCGATGTGCTCGCCCAATGCCTGCACCGGCAGCGACGGCACCGGAATTGAGGACGATCCCATCGTCGACGATCCCGGCGCGCCTGCCGATGGCGAAGTCGATGCCGAAGGGCATTGCCTCGGCAATATCGAGATATTCGCGGGACGCGCGGTGCGCTGCCGCCCAGCGGGTCTCAAGACCACCTTCTCGAACTGCTGCAAGGACAAAGGCAAGATCGTCAAGGACGGGATGGGCTCGTCCATCTCGTCGATCGGCACTAAGATCGCGGTGGCGAAAGGCGTCTTCACCGGCATGAAGGCCGCCTATGGCGCGTTCAAGGCGGGCGCGACCGCCGGCCAGGCCGCGAGCTCCGGCGCGAACGCGATCATCGCCGGGATCGATCCGACCTCGATCGCCATCAGTCTCGCGATCAATTTCATGATGGATTTCCTCCTGTCCGGCTGTGACCAGCAGGACATGGAAGTGGGCATGCTGCGCGGGTCGGGCATGTGCCACGAGGTCGGGACGTATTGCTCCTCGAAGATCCTCGGCATCTGCGTGCAGAAATCCAAGGGCCACTGCTGCTTCAACACCAAGCTTGGCCGCATCATCCAGGAACAGGGTCGCCCGCAGCTCAAGAGCTTCAACGGCCTTGGCTGGGGCACGCCGAAGAACCCCTATTGCCGCGGATTCACCCCCGAGGAATTCCAGGCGCTGGATTTCAGCAAGATGGACCTCTCCGAATATTATTCCGAAATCGAGGCCCGCGCCCAGGCCGACATCCAGATCGACATGAAGGACAAGATCGATGCCTATATGCAGGTCATCGGCCAATAACGCGCGCGTCTCGCTCGCGCTGGCCGGTATCGCTTTCCTCTCCACCTCCGCGCCAGCGCAGGACACCGCTCCGCCGGTAAGCGCGAGGGAGCGCGCGCAAGAGCAAGGCGACACGGCGATGGACCGGCTCGAACGCGCCACCGCCGCGCGCAAGGCCGAAGCGGAAATGCGCGGTCCGACCGCGCTGCCGACGCCATCGGACGAGACCCGCCGCCGCGCTTTCGAGGGGCTGCGCAAGCGCGCTCCGTCGCCGGCGATGGATGCGCGGGCGCGAACCGCGCTCGACAACGGCAAGGAGGCCATGGCCGCCGAGCACGACGCCATGGCCAGACGGCTCGGCCAGGCGCTCGGTCTCGATGCGCCCGACATGCAGGCCGTAGCCGGCATCACCACGCCTCCCGAAACCAAAGGCTGGGTGCCGGTGCTGTTCGTCTCGTCCTCGATGCCGGTGACGACATTGCGCATCTATGCCGGGCAGCTCGAACGGGTCGGCGGCGTGCTGGCCTTTCGCGGGATGCCCGGCGGGCTCACGAAGGTCGCGCCGATGGCGAAACTCTCCGCGGAAATCCTGCGCCATGATCCGGGATGCGAAGGCCCGGCCTGCGCGATGCGCGACGTGCAGTTGATCGTCGATCCGCTCATTTTCCGCCAGCACGGCGTCACCCGCGTCCCCGCACTCGCCATGGTGCCCGGCGATCCGGCGCTGCCCTATTGCGAGCGCGAGGATGATGCCCCGCGCGCCGCGCATGTCATCTACGGCGACGCCGCACTTTCAGGATTGCTCGAAGAATATGCCCGCCTCGGCGGCAAGCAGGAGGTGCGCGATGCTCAGACTCGCCTTCAGGGCCGCTAGATCCGGCTGGGCCGAACTGAAGCTGCTGCCGCTCAAGGCCGCGGTCGGCAGTTCGGGGCTCGGCCAGCCACCCCGACCCGAACAGTTGTGGAAGGCGTTCGGCATCGTCCTGCCGGTGGGCCTGCTGACGTGGTGGGCCATTCCCCAGGCGACGATCGTGATGAGCCCGTCGATCGACGCCTGGCTCGTCCGCAAGGCGCCGGGGCCGATCCATCGCGGCGATTTCGTATCGTTTACCCTGTCGCATCCGCTCGCCGGTCCCAAGCCGGTCGATGTTACCAAGATGGCGCTGTGCCTGCCGGGCGACCGCATCGACTGGATCGAGAAGCCGTCGTCTGCATCTGGCCCCATACATCCCGGCGAATGGGATGGCTGGTACTATTGCAACGGCAAGCTGCTCGGGATCAGCAAGCCTTATGGGCACAATGGGCAGAAGCTCGACCATTGGCGTCCGATGATCGGAACGATCCCGCCGGGCATGATCTATGTCGGCTCGTCGCACGCCAGCGGGTTCGACAGCCGCTACTACGGCCCGGTCGAGATCGAGCGGCTGAAGCGCATGGAGAAGCTGCTGTGATCCGCCTCGCCCTCCTCATCGTGGCGGTGCTCCTGCCGATCCTGCCTGTCCATGCGCAGACCGGCGAGCAACGCACCGGCTACTGGTGGTATCAGGCGCCGCCCAAACCCACGGAAGAGGATGCCGATCCCGACGCTCTCAAAAAGCCGGTGATCCCGCCGATGGTCGAACTGGCCACCTGGACGCCGCCGAAGATCAGGAAGCTGATCGAGGAACAGCGCGACTACGCG
>JAYRJH010000115.1:0-8445 GCA_041906415.1 Sphingomonas sp.
CGGCAGGAAGGAGAAGGTGGTGCCGGGGAAGCGGCGCGGCAGCTCGCGGCGCAAGGTGGCGACCACCTCGTTGGTCGGGCGGTGATCCTCCTTGAGCGTGATCAGGATGTCGCCGTCCTGCGGGCCGATCGTGCCGTTGTTCGAATAGATGGTGTTGAGCGAGCTGACCGGCAGGCCGATATTGTCCGCGATCGATCCGAGCTGGTCGGCGGGGATCAGCTCCCGCACGGCGCGGCTGATCCTGTCGAAGCGCGCGGCAGTGTCCTCGATCCGCGAGCCGACCGGCACGCGGACGTGCATCGCGATCTGGCCGGAATCGACGCTGGGGAAGAAGTTGCTGCCCAGCCACGGCATCAGCCCGAACGACACCAGGACGACCGCGAGGAAGCCGATCAGGAACGGCTTGCCCGCTCCCAGCGCCCGCTCCAGCATCCCGCCGTAAGCGGTGCGGACCTTCTCGAAGCGATGCTCGAACCCGCGCTGGAAACGCACCAGCGGATTGCGCGAACCCGGTTTGCCCGCCAGATGCGTGTCCTCGCCCACATGATGCGGCTTCAGCAGATACATCGCCATGGTGGGCACCAGCGTGCGCGACAGGACGAAGCTGGCGATCATCGAGAAGACCACCGAAAGCGCCATCGGCACGAACAGGAAGCCCGCGATCCCCGGAAGGAAGAACATCGGCACGAACACGATGCAGATGCACAGCAGGGAGACGAACGCCGGCGTCACGATCTGCGCCGCGCCGTCCAGGATCGCCTCCCTCACGCCCTTGCCGTGCTCGAGGTGCCAGTTGATGTTCTCGATCGTCACGGTCGCGTCGTCGACGAGGATGCCGACCGCGAGCGCGAGGCCGCCCAATGTCATCACGTTCAGCGTCTGGCCGAACGCCGCCAGCGCCGCGATCGCGGCGAGGATGGCCAGCGGGATCGAGATGGCGATGATGACGGTGGAGCGCCACGAGCCGAGGAACAGCAGGATCATCAGGCTGGTCAGCGCCGCGGCGATCGCGCCTTCCTGGATCACGCCCTTCACGGCCGCCTTCACGAACAGCGACTGGTCGCCGATCGGCAGGATCTTCAGCGTGTCGGGCAGGGTGGCGGTGATGCGCGGAAGGGCATGTTTCACCCCGTCCACGATCGCCAGCGTGGAGGTCGCCCCATTCTTCAGCACGGTGAGCAGCACGGAGCGACCGCCCTCGACGTGGACGATATTGGTCTGCGGCCCGTTGGCGTCGCGCACGTGCGCCACGTCGCGCATGTAGATGGTGGCGCCGTTCACCACCTTAACCGGCAGGTTGTTCAGCCCCTCGATCGAATCGGGGGCGTTGTTCAGCCGCACGCTATATTGCGTCGCGCCGATCTTCACGAAGCCGGCAGGGTTGATCTGGTTCTGCGCGGCGATCGCGCTGGTCACGTCCTGCGCGGAAAGGCCCTTCGACTGAAGCGCCAGCGGATCGAGATCGATCTGGATCTGACGCTGCTTGCCGCCCGAGGGATAGGGCATGGCGAGGCCGGGGACGGTGACGAGCTGCGGGCGGATCTGGTTCTGCCCCATGTCGAACAATTGCTGTTCGGAAAGGCCCTTGCCCGAAAGCGCGAGCTGGAGGATCGGCACGGTGGACGCGCTGTAGTTCAGGATCAGCGGCGGGTTGGTGCCCGGCGGAAGCTGCTTCAGCATCGTCTGCGCGATGGCCGTCACCTGCGCGGTGGCGGTGCGGATATCCACGTTCGGCTGAAAATAGACCTTCACGATGCCGATGCCCTGCAGGGACTGGCTTTCGACATGCTCGATATCGTTCACCGTGGTGGTGAGCGAGCGCTCGTAATTGGTGACGATCCGGTTCGCCATCTCCTCCGGCGGCAGGCCGCTGTAGGTCCAGGCGGTCGCGATCACGGGGATGCGGATATCGGGAAAGATGTCGACCGGCGTGCGAAACGCCGCCAGCGTGCCCGCGATCGCGATCAATATCGCCATGACGATGAACGTCAGCGGCCGGTTGAGCGCGATTCTGACGATGCCGATCATCCATTAGTCCCGTCTGCGCCGTCGCGGCCCGGAAGCCGCCCGGTCGTTTCGAATGCCTCTCCCGGAAGTCGGGCGAATCGCTGTCCCCGCCTGCCCGGTCAAGAGGCGCGCGATCAATTTGCCGAGGCGCGGCAATGCGCCCTTGGTTGGTTCGCGTCTAATACATAATATGGTTCGATCGATATCGAATTGGAATTGATCGATGGATCTTCGCCACTTGCGCTATTTCCTGTGCGTCGCGGAGGAGATGCATTTCGGCCGCGCGGCGCAGCGGCTGGGCATATCGCAGCCGCCGCTCAGCCAGCAGATCCGCGCGCTGGAGGCGGAGCTGGGCGTCCGCCTGTTCGATCGCACCAGCCGCCGCGTGCGGCTGACGGAGGCGGGCGAATTGTTCGTGCCGGAGGCGCGCGCCACGCTGGCGCAGGCCGATCGCGCGATGGAAACCGCGCGGCTGGCGGCGCGCGGGGAGCGGGGGCGGCTGCGGGTGGGATTCACCTCCTCCGCGCCGTTCGTGCGATTGATCGCCTCCACCCTCTATCGCTTTCGGGACACGCATCCGGAAGTGCAGCTTTCGCTCAACGATCTGGCGCGCGACCAGCAGTTGCAGGAATTGCAGCGCGGCGGGCTGGATATCGCGCTGGTGCGCGGCATCGTCCCGCCTGCGCTGCCGCCCGGCTTCGACGCGCGCTGCATCATCGAGGAGGACATGGTGGTGGCGCTGCGCGAGGGTCATCCGCTGGCGATGCGCCCGCAAGACCCTGAGATCGCGGACCTCGCGGGCTTTCCGCTCGTCCTGTTCTCCCCCGCGCTCGGGGCCGGGTTCAACGAGCATTTCTTCAGCCTGTGCCATCAGGCGGGGTTCGAGCCGGACATCGCTTATGAGGCGAACAGCTTCGCCACCCTGCTCGGGCTGGTGGCGGCCGGGTTCGGCGCGACGGTGCTCGCGCGCTCGCTCGAGCGGCTGCATCTGGAGAATGTGGTCTATCGCCGGCTCGCCACGCCCTTGCCCAGCAGGGTGTGGCTGGTCCATGCGGTGGTGACGTCGCCCGTCGCGCAGGCGTTCCTCAACGTGATCGACGAATTGCGGGCTTGACGGAATCCCGTAAGGATCAAGAAAGCCTGATGCGTGCAGGGCATCGGCATGGCGCCGATTTCGCGCGGCGGAACGAACGGGGTTGAGAAGGAAGCGCATGGCCGACGAACAGGATTCCCAAGCCGTCTCCGCCCCGCCGCGGCGGCGAACCTGGAAGATCGTGGCCGCGATCGTGGTGGTGCTGGCGCTGATCGCGTTCGGCGCGAATCGCATCGCCAAGAGCGGGGGCAACCGCGGCGGGCGCAGGCCTCCGGCCGCCGTGTCGGTCGACAAGGCGACGCTGGCGGACGTGCCGGTGAGCGTGACGGCGCTTGGCACCGTCCAGCCGATCGTCACCGCCACCGTGCGCACCCAGCTTGCCGGCACCCTGTTCAAGCTGTTCTTCAGGGACGGGCAGATGGTGCGTCAGGGCGAGGTGCTGGCGCAGATCGACCCGCGCCCCTATCAGCTCGCGCTCGCGCAGGCGAAGGCCAATCTGGCGCGCGACGAGGCGCAGCTTGCCGCCGCGCAGGTGGACCTCAACCGTTATGAGACGCTTCTGAAGCAGGATTCGATCGCCAGCCAGCAGGTCGACACGCAGCGCGCCACCGTCCGCCAGCTCACCGGGACCGTCGCGGCGGACAAGGCGGCGATCGGCACCGCGCAGCTCAATCTGGAATATACCTCGGTCAAGTCGCCCGTCACCGGCCGCGCGGGCATCCGCCAGGTCGATATCGGCAATTATCTCACGCCGTCCGACACCAACGGCATCGTCGTGGTGACGCAGCTCGATCCGATCGACGTGAGCTTCGCGCTGCCGCAGGCGCAGCTTTCCGCGATCGGCCATGCGGCGGGCAGCGGCGCGGGCCTGCCGGTGCAGGCGCTGGACCAGAACAGCAAGGCCGCGATCGCCACCGGCCGCTTCCTCACCTTCGACAATCAGGTGGACACCACCACCGGCACGGTGAAGGCCAAGGCGCGGTTCGACAATGCCGGCGGGGCCTTGTTCCCGGCCGCCTTCGTCAACATCTCGATGCTCACCAGCACGCTGCGCAATGCCGTCACCGTGCCGGTCAGCGCCGTGCGGCACGGCGCGCCGGGCGATTTCGTGTTCGTGCTGAATCCGGATCGCACGGTGAAGCTGGTGCCGGTGAAGACCGGGGCGAGCCACGACGGCCGCATCGCCATCCTCTCCGGCCTGCAGGCGGGCACGACCGTGGTGATCGAGGGCGCGGACGGGCTGGAGGACGGCTCCACCGTGCGGCTGCCCGGCGACAAGGGCGGCCCCGGAAGCGGCCCGGGCGCGGGAAGCGGCGGCGAGCACAAGGGGCAGGGCCGTCACCGCCGCGCGCAGGGCAATCAGGCGGGATGACCGATACCGCCCGGCCCGCCGAAGACGATCAGCCGCCGCCCGCGCAACCCGGCGGCCCGTCGCGGCCCTTCATCCTCCGCCCGGTGGCGACCACCCTGCTGATGGTCGCCATCCTGCTGGCGGGGCTGGTCGCCTATCGCTCGCTGCCGCTCTCCGCCTTGCCCGAGGTGGATTATCCGACGATACAGGTCTCCACGCTCTATCCCGGCGCCAGCCCGGACGTGATGGCGCTGACCGTCACCTCGCCGCTGGAGCGCCAGTTCGGCCAAATGCCGGGGCTGACGCGGATGACCTCCGCCTCCTCCTCCGGCGCGTCGGTCATCACGCTGCAATTCCGGCTCGATTTGTCGCTCGACGTGGCGGAGCAGGAGGTGCAGGCGGCGATCAACGCGGCGAACACCCTGCTGCCGAGCGACCTCCCCGCCCCGCCGATCTACGCCAAGGTCAACCCGGCGGACGCGCCGATCATCTCGCTCGGCGTCTCCTCCGAAACCCGGCCGCTGGGCGAGGTGCAGGGGATCGTGGAGCGGCAGTTCGCGAACAAGATCGCGCAGGTTTCGGGCGTGGGCCTCGTCTCCATGTCGGGCGGGCAGCGCCCGGCGGTGCGGATCCAGGCGAACGTGCAGGCGCTCGCCGCGCGCGGCCTGTCGCTGGAGACGATCCGCACCGCGATCGGCAACGCCAACGCCAATGCCGCCAAGGGCAGCTTCGACGGCCCGACCAAGAGCTGGACGATCGACGCCAACGACCAGCTCGCCGACGCGCGGAGCTACAAGGATCTCGTGATCTCCTTCGCCAACGGCGCGCCGATCCGGCTTTCCGACGTGGCGAACGTGGTGCAATCGACCGAGAATGTGCGGCTCGGCTCGTGGATGAACGGCAAGCCCGCCGTGGTGATCGACGTGCAGCGCCAGCCGGGCGCGAACGTGATCGGCACGGTGGATGCGATCAAGGCGGACCTTCCCGATCTGGAGGCGCAGCTTCCCGCCGACGTGCACGTGACGGTGCTGACCGACCGCACGGCGGGCATTCGCGCGTCCGTGTCCGACGTTAAGTTCGAGCTGGTGCTGGCGGTCGCGCTGGTGACGCTCGTGATCTTCCTGTTCCTGGGATCGATCCGCGCGACGGTGATCGCCAGCATCTCGGTGCCGCTGTCGCTGGTCGGCGCGTTTGCGGCGATGTATTTCATGGGTTTCTCGATCAACAACCTGACGCTCATGTCGCTGACGATCGCGTCCGGCTTCGTGGTCGACGACGCCATCGTGGTGCTGGAGAATATCGCCCGCCATATCGAGGACGGGATGCGCCCGTTCGAGGCGGCGCTGAAGGGCGCAAGCGAGATCGGCTTCACGATCATCTCGCTTACGGTCAGCCTGATCGCGGTGCTGATCCCCCTGCTGTTCATGGGCGACGTGGTCGGCCGCCTGTTCCGCGAGTTCGCGGTGACGCTGGCGGTGACGATCCTGCTTTCCGCCGTGGTCGCGCTGACGCTCGTGCCGATGCTCTCCGCGCGCTGGCTGCGGGGCGAGCATGAGGAGAAGCAGCACCGCCTATCGCAGATGACGCGCGACTGGTTCGACTGGCTGGCGCGCCATTATACGGAAGCGCTCGACTGGGTGATGGCGCGGCGCGCGCTGACCCTGCTGGTGTTCGCCGCCACGCTCGCGGTGACCGGGGTGATGTTCTACGTGATCCCGAAGAACCTGTTTCCGGAGCAGGACACCGGCCAGATCGCGGTGACGACCAGCGCGGCGCAGGACGTGGGCTATACGCGTATGTCCGAGCTGCAGCAGCAGGTGGCGCGCGCCTTGCTCGCCGATCCGTCGGTCGCGAGCCTCAGCTCCGCGATCGGGGTGGACGGGCAGAACGCTACCCTGTCGCAGGGCCGGATGATCGTGAACCTGAAGCCGGAGGGCCAGCGCGGCGATCTGCGCGAGGTGCTCGCCGGGTTGCAGGATGCCGCGAGCAAGGTGCCGGGGATGCGCGTCTATTTCCGCCCGGTGCAGGATCTGACGATCGACACGTCCACCGGCGTCAACGCCTATCGCTTCTCCCTGCAGGGCGCGGACCAGGGGCTGGTCGATGAATGGGGCGCGAAGCTCGCGGCGGAGCTGAAGAAGGACGATCACCTGCGCAGCGTCACCTCCGACGTGCTGGCGCAGGGCCGCGCGGTGGTGGTGGACATCAATCGTGACACCGCCGGGCGGCTGGGGCTGAGCGCGCTGGCGATCGACAATGCGCTCTACGACGCCTTCGGCCAGCGCATCGTCTCCACCATCTACACCCAGTCGAGCCAGAATCGCGTGATCCTTGAGGCGATGCCGGGCACCGTCACCGATCCGCAGGCGCTGGGCGACCTGCGCATCCCGCTGGCGAACGGATCGAGCATCCCGCTTTCCGCCGTCGCGGCGATCCGCGAGGAAGCCTCGCCGCTGGTGGTGGCGCGGGAGGCGCAATTCCCCTCCGCCACGATCGGCTTCGATCTCGCGCCCGGCGTGTCGCTGGGCAGCGCGGTCCACGCGATCGAGCGGGCGGAGCGGCGGATCGGCGTGCCGGCGGCGATCAGCACCAACTTCACGGGCGCGGCGAGCGCGTTCAAATCCTCGCTCGCCAACGAATTGTGGCTGATCCTCGCCGCGATCGTCGTGGTCTATATCGTGCTGGGCGTGCTCTATGAGAGCTTCGTCCATCCGGTGACGATCCTCTCCACGCTTCCTTCCGCCGGGATCGGGGCGCTGCTGGGCCTGTGGATCACCGGCTCGGGGCTGGGGGTGATCGGCATCATCGGCATCGTCCTGCTGATCGGCATCGTGAAGAAGAACGCGATCATGATGATCGACTTCGCGCTGGAGGCGATGCGCGAGGAGGGGGCGGACGCGCATCATGCCATTCGTCAGGCGGCGCTGCTGCGTTTCCGCCCGATCATGATGACCACCTTCGCGGCGCTGTTCGCCGCCTTTCCGCTGATCTTCGGCGGCGGCATGGGGCATGAGCTTCGCCAGCCGCTCGGCATCGCGATCGCGGGCGGGCTGATCTTCAGCCAGGTGCTCACCTTGTTCACCACGCCCGTCATCTTCCTCGGGCTGGAGGAATGGCGCGAGCGCGGCTGGAGCATCCGCCGCCGTCCGGCGGGCGAGGCCGCGGCGGCGTGAACATCTCCGCGCCCTTCATCCGGCGGCCGGTCGGCACGATCCTGCTGACGATCGGGGTGATGCTGGCGGGGGTGGCCGCTTTCTTCATGCTGCCGGTGGCGCCGCTGCCGCAGATCGACCTGCCGACGATCCAGGTGCAGGCCAGCCTTCCCGGCGCCAGCCCCTCCACCATGGCCTCCAGCGTGGCGGCCCCGCTGGAGCGGCACCTCGGCACGATCGCGGGCGTTTCGGAAATGACCTCGCGCTCCGGCGTGGGATCGGCGTCGATCACGCTGCAATTCGATCTGTCGCGCGATATCGACGGCGCGGCGCGCGACGTGCAGGCGGCGATCAACGCATCCCGCGCGGACCTTCCCGCGACGCTGAGGACCAACCCCAGCTACCGCAAGGCCAATCCGGCCGAAGCGCCGATCATGATCCTCGCGCTCACCTCCCCCACGCGCAGCCCGTCGGACATATATGACGCGGTTTCCACGGTGGTGCAGCAGAAGCTGCTTCAGGTGCAGGGCGTCGGCAACGTCGAGCTGGGCGGCGCGGCGCTGCCCTCGGTGCGGGTGGAGGTGAACCCGCTCCAGCTCTCCCGCTACGGCATCGCGCTGGAGGACGTGCGCACCGCGCTGCAATCCGAAAGCGCGAACCGCCCGCGCGGCGTGCTCGATGCGCGCGGCATGAGCTGGCAGATCTATTCCAACCAGCCGGGGCTGCACGCCGCCGACTATCGCGACACGGTGATCGCGTGGCGCAACGGCGCGGCGGTGCGCCTTTCCGATATCGCCGATGTGGAGGACGGGCCGGAAGATATCCGCACCATGGGCCTGTTC
>JAYRJH010000116.1:0-8398 GCA_041906415.1 Sphingomonas sp.
ACGCACCCTTGCTGATGCCGGCCCGCTTGCAGATCTCGTCGACCGAAACATGGATTCCGTGCTCCGCGAAACATGCGCGGGCAGCCTCGATGATGCGATTGCGGCGTTCCGCTGCGGCGGCTGCGGTTATCTTCGGCATGTCGTCTGCCTAGCGGGGCAGCGGTTTGCCGCAAAGGTCGTTTGACAAAACCGACTAGTCGGTCATTTTTATTTCGCGACTGTTTCGGGGATGGATGATGGGCGGCTTCACGCGAATATTGATTGCAGGCGCCGCGCTATCCACCTCCGGGCTCGCCGATGCGCAGGCGCCGCATGCCGATGGAGCGGAACGCGCCGCCACCCCGCCCGCCGGGCAGGACGCATCGAGCGACATCGTCGTCACGGCGACCAAGCGCGCTGAGCGGGTGCGCGACATTTCCGGTTCGGTTTCCGCTTTCGACGAAAAGTCGCTCGACGCGCTCGGCGCGCAATCCTTCTCCGATTATCTGACGCGAACGCCGGGCGTGGTCTTCAACCAGGCGGTGCCGGGCAATTCGGCCGTGATCATCCGCGGCGTCGCCACCACCACGCAGATCGCCCAGGCGCAGGGCACCACCGGCTATTTCATCGACGACGTGCCGCTGACCGATCCATTCTATTCCGCCGGCATCCCCGATATCGACACCTTCGACGTCGCGAGCTTTCAAGAACTAGCGGCTGGAGGTCGAAAGGCCGTTCCCAGCGGCGCGTTGGGGTAATTATACCAGTCGCTGTCGCCCGACATGGAAAGCGGATGCGCGCAGAATGCCGCGTTGACGAAGTTGCAACCCGCCGCGATGCCGCCGAGGTCGTTGCCCATCGCAAAATAGCCGATGCGCATGTTGACGAGGCCGCAAAAGAGTCGCCCAAAGGATTGTTTTCATAGCCTATTCTGCTTTACAGGCACAAGAATTGAATTGCTTTATGCCCGACTAGCAATGGGATACGCCAACTGATCTGACCAGTGGAAAGCCGTCCCGTGAGCAAGACGGCGTCACATAGCGCCACGACGTCGCAATCGAAGGAGGCCGTATGGCAAAGGTGACGTTGAGAGCAGGGCTTTTCGCCGCGGCCATCGTCGCGGGCGGCGGCGCGGCGGTCCTTGCCCAGCCGAGGACCGGGCCGGACGAGCGCGTCCTCGCGAAGATGGGTTTCCTGCCCGGCTATCTTTCCCAGGACGCGCTGCCCAACAGCCTCGACATATTGCCGCCCGCGCCGACCCGGAAATCCGCGACCCAGGCGCGCGACGTGGTGGCGGCGGCCGCGGCCCGCAAGCTCAAAGGGAGCAGGCGCTGGGATGTCGCGCAGCAGGATGCCGATCTCCACTTTCCGGCTGCCGCCGACGATTATTCGTGCGCGCTCGGTGTGAAGGTCTCCCCGGAAACCACGCCGCGCCTCTACACGATGCTGCGCCGCACGCTGACCGATGCGGGCCTCTCGACCTATCCGACCAAGAACCAATATATGCGCCCGCGTCCCTTCATGGTGAAGGGCGGTGCCATCTGCACGCCGGAGGACGACGCGCTGCGCCACGACGGCTCCTATCCGTCGGGCCACAGCGCGATCGGCTGGACCTGGGCGCTGATCCTGGCCGAAGCCGCGCCCGATCGCGCCGACGCCGTGCTGGCGCGGGGCCGCGCGTTCATGGAAAGCCGGGTGGTGTGCAACGTCCACTGGCTGAGCGATACCGAGGCGGGCGCCATGATGGGGTCCACCGTCGCGGCGCGGCTGCACGACGATCCGGCGTTCCGCGCGGACCTGGAAGCGGCGCGCGCCGAGATCACGAACGCGCGGGCGGCGGGCGCGACGCCCACGCGTGACTGCGCGGCGGAGGCGGCGGCGCTCGCCGCCGCGCCGCTCAGACTGCCATAGGGAGCGATCCGCTGGACACGTCCTGCCCGACCGACAGCCTCCCCTGCCCGGCCCGTCTCCAGTAACGTGGCGAGTGGGATGATGGAAACCCTGTGGCTGTTCGCCGCTGCATTCGGGGCCAGCGCGCTTGGCGGTGTGCTCGGCATGGCCAGCGGCGTCTTCATCGTGCCGATCCTGACCTTGTTCTTCGGCGTGGATTTCCATGTCGCGGTCGGCGCTGGCATCGTCTCGGTGATCGCCTGTTCGTGCGGCAGCGCGGCCCCGTTCCTGAAAGGGGGACTGACCAATATCCGCCTCGCCATCGTGCTGGAAACGGCGACCACGCTTGGCGCGGTGACGGGCGTGCTGCTCATCGGGATCATCTCCACCTCATTCCTCTACGGGCTGTTCGCGGCGATCCTCGCGCTTTCGGCGAAGCAGATGCTCGAGCGGCGGCACGAGGCGATCGCGATGGATGCGCCGGACGGGAGAAGCCTGGCGACGATCCTGCGCCTCCATTCCAGCTTCCCCGATCCGGCATCGGGCCGGCCCGCGCCTTATCGGGTCGGCCGCGTCCCGCTCGCGCTGGTGCTGATGTATGGAGCGGGGCTGGTTTCCGCATTGCTGGGCATCGGCTCGGGCGTCCTGAAGATCCCGGCGATGGACACCGCCCTGCGGCTGCCCATCAAGGTTTCCTCCGCCACGTCGAACTTCATGATCGGCGTGACGGCGTCGGCGAGCGCGGCCGCCTATTTCGCGCGGGGCGATATCGACATCGGCATCGCCGGCCCCGTCGCGCTCGGTTCGGTCGTCGGCGCATTGCTCGGCGCGCGGCTGCTGATGTGGATTCCGGCTGAAAGATTGCGGGTGTTCTTCGTCATCGTCCTTGCCCTGCTGGCGATCCAGATGCTGCTCAGCGCCTTCGGCATCCACTTGCCCGGAGGATCGGCATGAAGCCCGCGGCGGACACGGTCGAACGCCGCGACCGGATCATCGCATCGCTCCTCCGGCACGGCACTTGGCTGGCATCCGCCCTGATCGCGATCGGCATGGCGCTGGCCGCTTTTGCGCCGCCACCGATCGCGTTGGATAGTCCTGGACTGGTCAGGGCGGGCGTCGCGACATTCATTCTCCTGCCGATCGCGCGCGTGGGGCTGATGCTCACTATTTTTCTGCGCGAGCGGGACTATGTCTATGCGCTGATCGCGGCGCTGGTCCTGGCGATTGTCGCGACCGGTGTCGTCATCGAGATCTGATCCGATCAGAAAGTCGAATTCCGTCTTGGCGTATGAACCTTTGCACGCGTCCGCCCGGCTTCCTGGACTTATCGAACGATGAGGCGCGGCCCGGCCTGGAGGAAAGCAGCATCGCACCTCGCGCCGCTCCACTGGCGCGAGGCGGCGCTCTGTGTGCCCGCGATGCCGATCCTGATCCTGCTGGGAAGGGAGTTCGGCTGGTCGGCAGGCGGGGCGGTGGCCGCCGGCTCGGCGTTCGCTGTCGGATTCGGCGCGACCCGCGAGCTGCGCGGACGCCGTTGGGCGGCCATGATCGGCGCGCTCACGGGCATGACCATCGCGGCCTTCGTCGGGACCTTGCTCGGCCAGCACAGCCTGCTCTTCCTCCTCGTCGCGGCGGGGGCGGCATCCGGCTGCGCCGCGCTGGCGCTCTATGACGAGGATCTCTGGTGGGTCGTCCTCCAGATCGTCATCGTCTATTTCGTCGCCGGCTTCTATGAAGGTCCGGTCACAAGCGCGGTCTGGCGGGCGGGCATGGTGTTCGCCGGTGGCGCCGCGCAGGTCGTCATCGTCTGGTCGCTGACGAAGCTATATCCTCGCACGGCGGCGCCTGCCGTCCCGGGCGCGGCCGAGCCGGGCCGGGACCGCAATCTGCTGGTCCCCCATATGACACGGGCGGCGCTCTGCGTCGCCGGAAGCATATTGCTCATCGAGCCGCTCCATCTAGCCAACGGCTATTGGGCGCCGATGACCGCGCTGATCGTCCTGAAGCCGAAGCTGCATGAAACGCGTGCGCGCGGGCTGGCCCGGCTCGGCGGCACGGTCGGGGGGTGCGCCGTGGCCACGCTGTTCGCCATCGCCTGCCGCGATCAGCCGGTGCTGCTGATCGTCGGCATGACGATGGCGGCCGGCGCGGCCTTCGCGCTCCAGAAGGCGCATTATGCGGGCCTGACGGCGTCCATAACCGCCACCGTGGTGCTGCTGGTCTCGCTCGGCGAGACCTCCCCGATCGCCAATGCCGAGCATCGTCTCGCGGCGACCCTGATCGGGGGCCTGCTCGCGCTGCTGGTCGCGATGATCGTGCCGCACGCGCTGCCGCGCCCCTTTGCCATGCGCGACCGCGTTGGAATGAGCCGGGACTCCTGATGCCCCGGATGGAAAGCCGCACACGCCTAGGGGCTTAATCGAGCAGAATTGCATCAACCTGCGCACGCCGATGCGCGGCGGGGTTAGGGAGTTCGAAGGAAACCGGCGGGAGATGAACGTGCGAATCGATGGGCGCTCGTGTTCAACATCAGTACGACGAGCCTTGAGGCTGGGCTCGGATTTAGCCTGATTTACCTCACCGAAGGGCAGGTGCAGCCGCACCTGAAAAATCCGCGCCGGTAAAGCCCGGTTCGATCAACCCCCACCTTGATGCCGCAATCCGCCAGTTCCTGGCGCAGCGAACGGGCGAACCCTTCGATCCCGCTCTTTGCCGCTACATAGATGAAATCGCCGCCGGTTCGCGCATCGGCCGCCATCGAGCCAATCAGCACGATATCGCTCCCTCCCTTCGTCCGGCTGGCGGCGGCCTGAGCGCTGGTCAGATAGGAAGCAAAGTCGACCGCGATCTGATGGTCGATGTCGGCCTCGGACGTGTCCATCAACGCTTCGGCGGGGATTCCCGCGTTGATTATCGCGATATCCATGCCGCCCAGATAACCGCTCGCAGCATCGAAGAACCTGTCGACCTCTCACACCGCGCAAGGTCGACGACAATCCCATCCCCCTCGCCTACCTCTCTTACACACGCCAACGCATCAGCGAGGTGCTCCGGCGTGCGCCCGCACACGCAGACCTTCGCTCCTTCCGACGCGAGCAGCACGGCGATCGCGCGACCGATGCCGGTGGTTCCGCCGATGATGACGACCTCTCGGCCGCCACGAAACGGAGCCGGTGCCCGATCGTTCCAACCGGGACGCACGTCGCAACGGAGGCATGATGAGCGAAAAGAACCGATCGCGCGCGCGATCCGGCAAGCCATGAAGGGCGCCGCGCTCGAAGCTGACCTGCCCGGCGTGAGCGGCTTCGTCCTCGCGCTGCGGGAGGAATTGCGCGCGGGGATGAAGCGGCTGGGCAGCTTCGCACTCGGCGACCTCGCCGTGGAGGTGTGCGCGGGATCGGATTCCGTGTGGGCGCTGATACGCCGCCCGGACCGTGGAGGACTGGCGCTGCGAGCGGCTTATGTCGCCGCCGGCAATCCGACGTGTCGCAAAGTGGCCGCCGGTGAGGGCGAGGCACTCCGGCTGGAGGTGGAAAGCCCGGTCGGGCGGCATGTGATCTCCTTCCGTGGAAGCGGCGCGGACATCCACCGGCTGCGGATGACGGTGCGGCTGACGCCAGCGACTGCCTTGCTGGTGCCGTTCGCGCCGCGCGATCTCTATCCGCTCGATCGCGACGATGATCCGCTGCGCGCGCGCGGCAAGGTGGAGGCGGCGCAACGCGGGGTGAACAGCGGGCTGATCTATTTGCGGTTCGAGGAGCCCGCCTTCGGCAGCGTGCTTTATTTCCAGAACCTCACCGCGATGAACGATTATTATCGCGCCACCGACACCAAACCCGACGGCGCGGTCGGCGGCGAATGGCCGGAGCTTGGCTATCTGCCGCCGACGCCGCCGCGGAGCGACACGCCACCTGCCTCCCCGCTGCCCGCCGGCAAGGAGATCGTGATCTCCGACGCGATCCTCATCTTCCGCGACTGGGCGGCCGACGACGAGGCGGAAATGGCGCGCCAGTTCCTCCAGATGCTCGGCGTCGCCTATCAGGAACTGGACGCGCCCCCGCTCGACTATCGCGACTGGGTGTGGCGCGCGGAGCGGACGCTCGTCGATCTGGAGAAAGGCGCGCCCGCCACCGTCCGCCACTACGGCGACCTTTACGTGATGCCCTATGTCGATGCCGAATATCCCGATTTCATGGTGCAGATGTCGGTGGTCGCGGCGCTGCACGATTACGGCAAATGGCGCGGCGAGCCGTTGCCGCTGGAGGCGGCGCTGAAGCGCGGGCTGGAGAAATTCTACGATCCCGCGATCGGCACCACCCGCCGCTACCTGCCCAATGTCGGCAAGGACAAGGATGCCGACGCGGTGGATTCCTGGTATTTCTACCACCCCCTGCTCAACCTCGGGCGGCTGGCGCTCGACGGGGACGAGGCCGCGAAGGCGCTGCTGCTCAAGGCGGTCGACCATGGCATCCGCGCGGCGCGGCACTTCCGCTATGTCTGGCCGATAAGCTACAACATCAGGGACTTCTCGATAAAGACCCGCACGCGCGGCGACGACGGGCGCTTCGGGCAGACCGACGTCAACGGCATCTACGCCTATCTCATGGTCCAGCTATACGAGCTGACCGGCGGGGAGGAATATCTGCGCGAGGCGCGCGCGGCAATCGACGCCGCGCTCGGCAAGCGTTTCAACCTCATGTACCAGGCCAACCTCACCGCCTGGGGCGCGGCGGCGTGCATCCGGCTGTGGCGGATCACCACGGAGCGGACATATCTCGCGCAGAGCTATGCCTATCTCGCGAGCTTCTTCCACAATTGCGAAATCTGGGAATCCCGCGTCGGCCATGCGATCCATTATCGCACGTTCCTTGGCCCGACCTGCCTGCACGACGCGCCCTATATGGCGATCTACGAATGTTTCGATGCCTTCACCGCGTTCGAGCAATATCTCGCCAACACCGGCCCGGACGTCGATCCGGCGGTGCGGATGCTGGTCAGCGAATATTGCAAATATTCGCTCGACCGGACGTGGTGCTATTATCCCGACGTCCTGCCGGCCGACATCCTGTGCGGGAAGCCGCGCAGCGGGCGCATCGACCGCCACCTGTCCTTCCCGCTGGAGGACCTTTACGGCGACGGCCAGCCCGCCGGGCAGGTGGGGCAGGAAATCTACGGCTGCGGGGCGGCGTTCATCTACGCCACGCGCTCGCAGCATCATGTTCCCGACGCGCCGTTCCGGCTGTTCTGCAACACCTTCATCCGCGCGAGCGAGCGCACCGGAGAGCGCGCGCTGAGCGTGCAGCTCGACGGCGGGGAGACATGCACGGCCGATCTCAGCCTCGTGCGGCTGAAGCGGCGGAAGCTGCCCTCCCCATCGCTCGTCACCGCCGCGGGCGAGACGCTCCGGCCGCATGCACGCCATCGCGACCGGATCGACTTCCGCGTCCCGGCGAACGGTCGCCTCATCCTCACCTGGGAATGAACCGATGGAGTCGGCACGCCGGTGATCAAATGCGTCGGGATGCTCGATTCCACGGCGGCGCGTCGCTTCGTGGTCGCCGCTGATCGCGAAGTTGATCCAGACGTGCGTGATCTGGCTATGGCACGTCCCCGGCCCGTTCGATCTGGCGTTCCGACATGAGGGCTGGCACGTCGTCCAGCATCTCTGCTTTCTGTTCTCGGCGATCTTGTTTGGTGGACCATGGTGTTCGGCCACGCCGGCCGGAAAGAATCGCGCTATACCCGTTCGTCACGTCGATGGCGGAGGGCGCCCCGGCCCGCTGATGATCTTCGCGATCAGCCCTCGGTATGCCCGATTACGTGGTGATGAAGATGAACTGATCGGCTTCTCCCCGGCCTGCGGCCGAGTATCGACCTCTACGGCAAAGAGCCGCGAAACCGCAGCCGGATTGAGCAGGAAATGATCATGCCCCTGAACGAATGAGGACCCATATCAGCCGGGGACCGCCGCATTGGTGCCGCCGGTGAGATTGGCCTTGATGTCGGTCGGCGGCGCGGCGGCGGCCACCCCGACAAGCTGCAATTCGGGCGCATAGGCCGCTGCCTCGGCTCCCGCCCATAAAGCCGAATAGCCGCCCAGCGATTCCCCGAACACGGCATAGCGCCGTCCGGCATGAGCCTGCGGCATCGCCCGCGCAGCGCGCGCCGCGTCGATCACGCTATGCGCGGCCGCTGCGCCGACCAGGAACGGGTGCGGACCCGGACTGCCCAGTCCCTGATAATCCGGCGCGACGACGACATAGCCCGCCGCGAGCAGAGCGCTCAGGCCCGCGATCTGGTCATACAGACCCGGCTTGTCGGACAGGCCACAATTCTCCGCGACGCCCCCTCTCCTGCCATCATCCACCGACAGGATCGCATGGCGCCGCCGGATTGCAAGACGGTGACTCTCAGCCATGAAGGAAGCGCCGCAACGCCGCGAGGCTGGCTTCGCGCGCCGTCTGGCTCACCCGCGCTGTCGGCATGATGTCGAAGCCGTGGAATCCGCCGGGAAAGACATGGACTTCCG